>CAYRCA010000013.1:0-11378 GCA_964422565.1 uncultured Acidobacteriota bacterium
AGCGTCGGCCGGAGGAGAAACCGGCAGGTTCCGGGGACCGGGGGAAACAGCTGGGGGCCGCGGCCGCTTCATGTCGTGGGCCTTCCAACCGCCGGGCTCCTGAAAGGCGTAGGCGGAAACCGCAACCGCCGCCGGCGCGGTCAGAGAGAAAAGCAGACAGAGAATTCGCTTGATCATGGTTATTCGCCCCGCGGGAAAGAGTTCGGCACGGAATTATGGCAGACTCGATGGAACCTCTCAAACCACAGTCCACAGTCGACTCCCCTTTCTTGCCGGAATCCCGTACGGAGGAGAGTAACGTTGCGTCGGCGTCAACAGGCGGTCAGGACACCCACTCGCACATGCGCTCCGTTGCCATGACGACGTTGGGACAGTGTGTGCGGAGGAAGTCTTCGTCGACTCTGAGGTCGTCCCCGGCGGATTCAAGGATGCTGAGCGTCTTGGCGCCGTCGAAATCAACGTAGGCCATGCGGGCCGTGAGCTCCTCCCGTGCGCGGCCGAAGTCCTCACCGGGCAGGATGGCCACCCCGGTCTCTTCAAGCAGCATCGCGCACAACTGCTTGCCGCCACGGATGCCCTGGGCAAGCTGCAGCAGGAACATGAGCTCTTTGCTGCCCGGGCCGATCAGTACGTCGTCTGCCGTTGAAGCCGTGCCTTCGGTGCGGCGGTGATAGTCCGAGACGGCCTCACGCAGCACCTTGAGACCCTTCACGGCCAGATAATCTTTCTGGTACGCGTTGGCCTTGAGCTCTTCCACCACCGGCTCGGGCACCGGAAACGGCGATTGCCCCAGCCCGAGCTTAAAGATACGCCGACCCGCCGAGAGCATTTCGTTGCAGCGCTCGTTCATCGCAACCCTTGACGAGGGTTTCATACCGCGGATGTTCAGGTTGATGTGAACCCCCGGTGAAAGTGAATCTCCCGTCCCGTCGTCCGCCATGGTGCTCCAGTCTAAAGGGTTCGCTCCGCCGGCGCCGGTGCTTCATGCAGGCTGGCCCATATGTCCACAACAACCCGCTCGCCCGCCGGCGACCCCCTTACGACAACCCAGCGCCCGTCGGCGCGAAAGAGGCTTATGTCCGATTCACCCCGTCGATAGCATATCAGGGTGGGGGGGCGGGATCCCCACATCCATAGCCGTCCAGCCCGCTTGTGGGACCCTGTCCCCGATTCGGTCCCCTGATTCCTCATCGGCAGTTGATTTCCTCGGCCTACGGGATCGCGAGGGCGGGCGCGGCGGAAGGTACTTGGGCGGTGAAAGCGACAACCTCACCTCGTTTCTCCACGACCCGGCGGTTCTCCAGGGTCAGCGTCACCTTCCCCAGGTATTTCGGCCGCTCCGGATCCACTGGGTTCGGCCGGTCGGCGGGCGTTCCACCCGCCTGAGCAACCAGCACTCCGTTCACCAGGACCGCCTCTTCAAGGAGCGTGTGCGAGTGTCCGCCGACGATCACATCCAACGTCCCCACCCCCTCGGCGAGCCGTTGGTCGGTGCGGTGGCCGATGTGCGTCAAGGCCACGAAGAGGTCGTGAGTCTCGGCGAGGTGCAGGTACTCCTCGGCCACCGCGACCGGATCCCGCATGGCGACACCTTCCTTCTCGAAATTCACCACCGTCAACCCCAGTACGGCGATGGTCAGGTCGTTGTCGGTAACGAGGACCGTATACGGCAGGGGCTGAGGCAAGAACTCGGTGGTGATCTCGACATTGGCCGCCAGGAGGGGAAAGCGGGCCACGGCGAGTGCCTCTCGGGTCAGGCCGCCGATGTAGTAGAGCTCGTGGTTGCCCAGGGTCATGGCGTCGTAGCCGAAACCGTTCATCAGATCGATGATTCGGCGGCTATGGCGGGCGTAGAACTCCTCGGTCGGCTCGTTCCAGCGCTCGCGGCGGCGGATAAAGATGTCCCCGGCGTTGAGAAGAAAGACGTTATCGTATTGACTACGGAGTCCCTCGATCGCCGTCCCAATCGCCTCCCGGTGATTGAAGTTGAAGTGCAGGTCGTTGTCGTGCAGCAGGACCACGGTGGTCCGCACCGGGTAGGTAACAGTCACCGGCGTCCGCGTGTCGCCGAGCCGCACGCGGCCGCTTCCCTCGGCGCCGCGCAATTCGAGAAGCTCCGCCCGACCGATAGGCGCATCCAGGGCGAAGCGCCCCTGACCGTCGGATGTGCCGTGAGACAACCTCGGCCGCACACCCGAGCCGTCGTCTCGCGGCCCGTAAAGCCGGACCTCGATACCCGATAGACGTTGGCC
This sequence comes from uncultured Acidobacteriota bacterium, assembly GCA_964422565.1. GTDB lineage: Bacteria > Acidobacteriota > UBA6911 > RPQK01 > JAPXNP01 > CAYRCA01. The sequence goes on from CAYRCA010000013.1 coordinate 2,253, forward strand.
CTGGGCATCGACAACCGTGCCCCGAACCCCGCTTGCCGCCACGCAGTTCGCCAAGACGGCGGTCGCCAGAGCCAACAGTATTACTCGCGGTATCGATGAGAGCATCTGCGAGCCATCCTTCTTCGACTGGAAGGCCATACGTTCTCCCCTCTTCGGTCAGGGCCGAAATCGGCGTTGACCCAATTCAGCAGCCGATCTCTCGCCTCAGACAGAACCGCGTCCACGAAAGTCACACAGCGCCGAGACATTCGGATTGAAGTAGACCAAGGTCGGCCTTCCGGCAGCGTCAACTCGCCTCGGTCGCGAAGGGCATCCCGCCGATGGTCCTGTTCTGTCGCGCGACCCGCCCCATCTCGTCATAAGTATAGACGCTCGCGGCGTAAGCGTTCGACACCGACTGGAGCCGCCCGATCCCCGGCCCGCAATCCCCGAGACGCCGTCCGCCGCGGCGCAGTCCAACGGGATTGTATCCGGAGTACCTCTGTCGGCCGCCGCCGCAAGCGACAACAGGTGCCTTCCACCCGCACTCCGGATACGATCCCGCATAGTCATCCGGGCGATGCTCGCGGAGATGCTGCGTACGCGGCCCGAGACACAGGGCACTTCCCCCGGGGAAGCGACAACCGGCCGATCACGTGGGGCGACGACGGCCATCTCTACAGCGCCTGCGGCGACGGCCGGGGCTTCGAACCGTTCGTCGAGCGCAAGCTGAGCATGGGTTTGGTTCGCGTCGAAGGAACGCCGCCCGACATTGCTCGCGTCCCCAGAGATCGCATCCCGGAGCGAAAGGCCTAGGAGTTTTTCGCCGGCCTCGATGAGGAAGGCGCCCCGAAGTGGACGGACGATAAGAGCCAACGCGAAGGAGTCTTCCACCATCCGGGGAGTTGCTACCGCTCCAAGGAGAAATCTCCTTCTTGTTTGGCAATGGTCAGGGCTACCCGCTGACGAACCGCTCTTCGGCCGCGACTTGGTCCGCGGCAACGAGAGTTGGTTTTCGATGTCATTTAGAGGGACATGGGTGGAAGAACAAAGCGCTCCAGCGGCGGGGATTTCGCTACGCTCCATCCCCCCCCGGCGAACTGGGGCGTTCATTCTGGACGGACTCTTCCAACCCTGCCTCCGCCACCACCTCCGCCAGCGGCCTCGCCCGTGCCTGCGCGGCCTGCGCCACCCGCCGCCCCTCGTCATCATCGACCATGTAGAGGATCAGGGCGCCGACAATGAAGAAGGCGAGGACGGAGAGAATTGCCAGACGGGTGGAGCCGGTGCCGGCGGCGACGAAGGCCATCACGGAAGGGCCGGCCATGCCCGAGAACTTGTCCATCACGCCGTAGAAGCCGAAGAGCTCGCCCGACTTGTAGGAGGGACTCATGCTGGCGAAGAAGGAGCGGGAGAGGGCTTGGGTGCCGCCCTGCACGGTGCCCACCAGGAAGGCGAGCACCCAGAAGTGGATCGCCGAGGTCATAAAGAAAGCCAGGACGGTGATTCCGGTGTACACGAGGAGCCCCAGGAAGATCGACCTCTTCGTGCCGATACGGCCCGCCAGCATTCCGAAGAGAAAGGAGAAGGGGACGCCGACAAACTGCACGAGCAGGATCGCCCCGATCATGTGCTCCCGCCCGATCCCCAGCTCCGTCCCGTAGATCGTCGCCATGCGAATGATCGTGCCGACCCCGTCGCCGTAGATCAGGAAGGCGATCAGGAAGATGAACGCGTGGCGGTACGATCGCAGTTCCTTAAACGTGTTCTTGATCCGGTTCAGGGCGAAGCGGAAGGTACTCTTCTCGAGCGCGTCCCCCGGCGTAACCTCCGCGCGCGGCTCGGGGACGCGGAGAAAGAGTGGAATCGAGAAGACTCCCCACCAGACCGCCACCGCCACAAACGACAGCCGGACCGCGAGCGTGCCCTCCGTCGGAAGCCCGAAGAGGCCGGGCCTCTGGATCATGAGGAAGCAAAACGCGAGAAGGAGCCCCGCCCCGATGTACCCCACCGCGAAGGCGCCGGTGGAAACCCGGTCGACCTCCCTCGGGCGGGCGATGTGCGGAAGAAGCGCGTCGTAGAACACGGTGCTCCCGTTCGCCCCGATGTTCACGAGCACGAAGAAGGCGAGGCCGAGGAACCACTGTCCCTCGTGCGCGAAGAAGAGGAGCGCGCACCCCGCGACTCCCAGAGCGGCGAAGCTCCCGAGGAGCGGCTTCTTGATCGCCGCGCGGTCGGTGACCGCCCCCATGAGCGGGGCGACGACGGCCACCAGCGCGATCCCGAGCGTCGTCGCGTAGCCGAAGTTCCTGAGCGCGATGTGACCGGGAAGATCGCCGGCGAGGACGATCTGATAGTAGTGGGGGAAGATTGCGGCGACGATGACCGCCCACATCCCGGTCGTCGCCCATTCGTACATGGCCCAGGCGCGCAACTCGGGCCGGTGGAGGCCCAGCCTCTCCAGGAGGGGCATCGGGTGCTCGATCTTTCGGTCGGGGCACATGCGGATTCTCCCTCAACGTCGCCGTCGCAGCGTCCGAGCCCCGATCGGAGATCCCAAGGCTCATCCCAACACCGGAACGTGCGGGGTCCCGGTTGTGATACGCCAGCGCGGAGTCATTCTGGGTTACCTCCGGCACCTATGGCAAGCCCGTGCCGTCAAAGCCGAGATTGCCGCCTCGCAGTTCTCCCCTGTCGACCCGACCATCGTCGCAAAGGCGGCGACACAACACTCCGCAGTCTCTTGCTGCCTCTTGCTGCCTCTTGCGGAGAAGTCCAAGGTTTCATATCCTCGATCATGCCTTGACGTAACGGCGTCATTGCGTTGCTCCTTATCCAGAGAGGGGATCAGAGAGATTAGAGGGGATTAGCAGGGATGACGTTTCCAGAGGCCCAGGCTATGCGACTTCAGGTCGGGTCCAGACACATCCCACAATTACGACGAACCAACCATTCTCGGATGCCTTCTTGGTTCTCTTTGAGAAGATAGGCATGTTACATTATCTGGCGACCCAGTTACGAACCTCGATACTCTGTCTTGCTTCACTCCTGACTGTAGCGGTACTTTTCTCAGGCTGTACTTCGCCCACTTCGCCCACCGATTCAGGCCCTCAAACGGTTGTTTCCATCGAGAGTGACAAGTGGTTAATTGACGGGCAGGTGGTGCATGTCGGTAGCCCGGCCCAAGGACTTCTGACGAATGTGAGGATGGTCAATACAGTTCTGGAGGATCATGGGCCTAATGCTGCGGAATATCTCGGCAACTTTGATCCGGATGAAAATACAAACCGGTTCATAGCGAGAATACCGGAATACTACGAGCACGGCGTACGCGCATTTACAGTGAGCCTGCAGGGAGGTCACGCCGGGTATGAGCAGGTCCTGAACTCGGCCTTCAACGCCGACGGCAGCCTCCGGCCGGAATACATGCGTCGGGTCGCACGCGTTATCGAGGCCTGCGATCGAAACGGTGTTGTGGTGATCCTCACGGCTTTTTATCAGCGGCAACACTGGCATGAGCGGGCGCTCACCGGGAGAGAGGCCATGCTGAACGCCGTTGAGAATATGGCCCGCTGGGTGGACGCAGAGGGTTATACCAACGTGGTGCTGGAAATTTCGAATGAGTATTCCCATGGGGGCTTCAGGCATTGGAACGACGGAGCATGGTTGCGCAGTCCCGAGGGGCAGGTTGAGTTGATTCGGCACGCAAGAGCCGCAGCGCCGCGCCTGCTCGTCAGCACAAGCGACGGTGGTCACGGCCGGATGCATGAATCGATCGCGGAGGTCGCCGATTTCATACTGATTCACTTCAACAACACCGGCCTCGAAGATATTCCGGAACGAATCGAAACGGTGCGGGCCTATGGCAAGCCCGTTGTCTGCAATGAGGACGACAAGATCGAGCATGCAGGCGCCGAAGCGCTACGGCTTTCCGTTCAGCACGGCGCCGCCTGGGGACTCATGCTCAGCAGGAAGAACCAGTATGCGCCTTTCGAGTTCGACGGCGCCGCGGATGATCCGGTGATCTACGAGATGATGAAAAGCCTGACCACACCGGGTGTATCTATGGATGCCATCGCACCGGCCGGGCTATCCGTGGTCATTACCCGTCCAAGCGACGGCCTGATTTTCAGGGCGGGCAGCACGCTGACGATGAGTGCTTCCGTCTTTGGCACTGAAGTCGACTCGGTTCAGGAAGTGCGGTTTCTTGCCGATGGAGAGGTGATTGGCGGAAGCAGCACTGCCCCGTGGAGTGCTACATGGGAGAATCTTGCCACCGGGTCGCATAACCTGACGGCGGTGGCGCTCGGTGCGGATGGCGAAGAACTGCAACGCTCCCGTCCAGTCGATATTTACGTTGTCCCTCCCGACTCGTCGAATTAGACTTGAGAGGCGCGAAGACACGAAGCCGAAGAAACTCCGATCCTTTTCCCCTAAGGAGCACTTTAAAGGATCGCGCTCGCCGCACCTGGCGACGGCCAGCGGCTGGCGCTCGTAAAGCCGCGGTGATCGTCCAATTGTTACAAGAGGAGTGGCCATGACCCTATCACGTCGCGATCTTCTAAAGCGCTCCCTGGCTGCCGGCGCCAGCCTGTGGCTGCCGACGGGATTGACGGCTTGCGGGTCGGCCAGGGAGTCGATCTACGACATCGTCGTCTACGGCGGTACCTCGGCCGGCATCATCGCCGCGGTTCATGCAGCGCGTAGCGGCCACTCGGTGGTGCTCATCGAGCCTTCATCCCATCTGGGTGGACTGACCACAGGTGGCCTCGGTCACACCGATTCCGGAAGGCAGGACACGATCGGAGGGATGTCCAAGGAGTTCTACCGCCGCATCCGTGCCTATTATGAAGACGAGAATCGATGGGTGCATGAAAGCCGGGAGGAATATATCGATCACTGGCATCGGCCCAGCCGGCGGCACCTCCAGCCGGATGATGACGCGATGTGGGGATTCGAGCCACACGCAGCGGCATTTGTATACCGTCAGATGCTGCGGGAAGCGAACGTCCCGGTCGTTCTGGAGGAGCGCCTGGTGCTGCAGCGAAGCGGCGTCGAGAAGACGCAGGACCGGATCGCCGCCATCCGGACGGAATCGGGCAACGTCCATCGCGGGCGCATGTTTATCGACGCTACCTACGAGGGAGACCTTCTGGCGATGGCGGGCGTTTCCTATCACGTCGGCCGCGAGTCGACCGCCACCTATGATGAGGCTCTCAACGGCATTCAGAAGGCGCGTTCAGAGAATCATATCTTTGTCGAGCGGGTGAATCCCTACCTCGATCCAGCCAACCCATCAAGGGGACTGCTGCCGGGCATACACGGAGAAGATCCCGGGGTCGACGGAGAAGGGGATCATCGGGTCCAGGCCTACTGCTACCGGATGTGCCTCACGGATGTCCCGGCAAACAGAATTCCGATCGAGCGGCCCGCCGGTTACAGCGAACTGGACCATGAGCTGCTGCTGCGCAATTTTGAGGCGGGGGATGTGCGCATGCCGTGGCTGCCCGGCATGATGCCGAACCGGAAAACGGACACCAATAACCGGTGGGCCGTTTCGCTCAACAAGATCGGCGCGAATTACGAATATCCCCACGGCGACTATACGACCCGGGGCGCCATTCTGGAGGAGCACCGTCATTACCAGCAGGGCTTCTTGTGGACGCTGGCGAATCACCCGCGGGTGCCGAAGGAAATCCGGGCGGAAGTGCGGGACTGGGGTCTCGCCGCCGATGAATTCGTCGATCACGGCCACTGGCCGCCCCAGATTTACGTACGAGAAGCACGCCGGATGGTCGGCGAATACGTCACGACGGAACTGGACTGCCGGCGCATGCGAGTGGCCGGGGACTCGGTGGGAATGGGTTCTTACAACATGGATTCCCACAACGTTCAGCGTTACGTTACGGTGGAAGGGTTCGCCCAGAACGAGGGCAATATTGAGCAATCGCCCGGCGGTCCCTATGCGATTTCGTACCGTTCGATCATTCCGAGGCGAAGTGAGTGCACCAACCTGTTGGTGCCGTGCGCCGTTTCATCGTCGCATATCGCATTCGGATCCATTCGCATGGAACCGGTCTTCATGCTGCTCGGGCATTCGGCCGCCGCCACCGCGGCTCTCGCGCTGTCCGGGAATGACGTGGTGCAGGACGTCTCTTACCCTGAACTCCGGAAAAGACTGGTGGAAGAAGGGCAATTTCTGGATGTCGATCTCGATCGCTGGCCGGCACGACCATACGCGCCGGAGGCCAACGCCGGGTGAGTTTCTTCCGCTGCGCATTAGCGTGACATGTGGCCGACCCCAACGGCGCAACGCTCGGCTTGATGGCGCAGTTTCGGCGAATCGACCGGAATAGGTCCGCCGTACGACGAGCTTGAATCCACGCGGGATTCCACTGGTCTCGAGGGTGTAGTGTATCCCGAGCAACAGTGTTTGCGCACTCCTCTCCCGACTCCTGGATTCCGGGATCCCCTCAGGGCCAATAGTCGCCAAATCCGGAGGCATCCAAAATCTGGCCGTCGGCCCTCAGGCGGTCTCGGAGGGTCTGGACGGGGACGCGCTGGACGGAGGTGCCGTGCTCCAGGCTCAAAGCGGCCGCCAGACCGGCGGCGTGACCCAGCATCTGATAGACCGGTTCCATGCGAAGGGTGGAGAGAGCCACGTGGGAGGCCGACACGCAGACCGGGACCAGAAGGTTTTCCGCCTCCCTTTCCCTGGGCAGCAGGACGCGATAGGGGATTTCGTAGGGTCGGACGCGAGTCCGGTCCAGGCCCCCCTCGGCCACCATGCCGTAGATTCGGGGTTGCTCGGGAATCTCCACCTCTCCCGACCAGAGATCCGAAGCCAGGCCGGTCAGGATCTGAACCGGGTGTACGTCCAGAAAAAAGCTTCCCAAAGCCACGGAGTCAGGCTTGAAACGGTCTTCGGTGACGTCCTTCTGGGTCATCACGGAGCCTCCCATCAACCGGCGGGCCTCGCGGACGTAGATGTGATAGGGCCAGTGATCGTTGTCAGCGAACTCGTCGCGGGCATGACCCCACCGGGACAACTCCTCCCGAATAGAAGCCGGCACGGAGGGATGGGTCAAGAGGAACCACACGTAGCCCGCGCTGTACTCCTTATGGGCGACGGCGATACGCCGGCGTTCCTCCAAACTCGCCTCCGGATAGTCCCATGATCCTCCCACCCACCGCCCGGTTCGCGAATCGGTCTTTTCGTTGGGCATCCGGTTCAGGGGTATGAGGTCGTGCAGGCGCCCAGGCGGCGCCACCCGTATGGTTAGCGACTCAAAGGCGTATCGTGCGGGATCGTAGTTGGGGGGTTCCTGGAAAGGTACTCGATTCTCGGGCTGGTCGGTCAGGCAGAGCCGGTAGTCATAGCCCTGAATCTTCCCGTCTCCCTCACCCACCTGGCGTGGCGGAAAGCGGGCGCCGGCCAGGGACTCCCCGTACGTCCGGCTGCTTTCCCGTCCCACGTGGTAACCGCACCCGGCGAGGCGAAACAGATCTCCTTCGTAGCCGGCGTCCACGAAAACGCGGGCGCGGACTGTGCGACCGCCGGCCAGGCGCACGCTCACGAGCCGGGGGCCGTCCTTTTCCACCGACTCGATCCAATCCTCGGTCCAGCATTCCACACCGGTTTCCCGCAACCAGTCGAGATAAACCCGCTCCGCCACGTGAGGCTCGAATCGGAAACCTTCCTGGGAATCCCGAGCCTGCGGGGATGTCTCGCCGTACCGGTCGACGTAGTAACGGTGAATTCGCTGGTAAAAGACGCGAGCCAAGCCTCCCACGGTGGCCCTCTGACCCGCGTTGGTATTCCCCAGACCGCTGGTCTGCATCCCGCCGACGTGGCGGTCTTCGGTGACGATGAGGACCCGCAAGCCCGACCGAGCCGCGGCCACGGCGGCCAGGATCCCAGCTGGCGTGGAATCGTAGACGAGAACGTCCACCTCGTTGTTGCCAGGGCTGGCCGAAGGGGAGCCCCAGCCCAGGCTACCGGTCGTCCACAGGGCGGTTTGCAGGAAACTTCGGCGATCGTGAAGTGTACTCAGGACGGCTCGTTTAAGGGTCACCGGTGTCCTCCTTTCCCCGCAGCACCGTGCGCCCAGGAGCATCCGCCAAATGGTCAAGTCGGCGCCACGAGCAGCCCGGCTGCTATCAAACCTAGCACGGTCGTTCTTTGCCCCGCAATCGCCTGCCGCCTGCCGCCGACGGAGTAGAGGCGGACCCAACCCCAACCCCGCTTAACGGACCTCAATCCAATTGACATTGTTTCCGGACGCCGTTACCTTCAAACTAGGATCCGCAAAGGTATCGTTATGAATCGAAGAGGCTTTCTGGTCGGCACCGCGGCCGGATTCGGAGGGATGGCGGTTGCCTCGATGGCGAGCGCCGCGGCGCGCTACGGACGGGTCGAGCCGCGCCGACCCGGTAAACCGATACCCGTCATTTTCGACACCGATATCGGCGACGACATCGACGACACTTGGGCGCTCGCGTTGCTCCTGGCCTCCCCCGAACTGGAGACGAAGCTGGTAGTCACCGACAGCAACGATACGGTCGGAAAGGCCAGGATCGCGGCCAAGTTTCTCGAGATCGCGGGCCGGACGGACATCCCGGTGGGTATCGGAAAGCCCTTCGACGGCACCGCCGGCGCGCAGGCTCCGTGGGCGGAAGACTACGATCTGGAAGGCTATCCCGGCCGCGTCCACGAAGACGGCGTCGGTGCTCTCATCCGATGCATCATGGAGAGTGAGGAGGAGATCGCTCTTCTGACGATCGGTCCGGTGCCCAACATCCGAGAGGCGTTGCGGCGGGAGCCGCGAATAGCCGAAAAGGCCCGCGTGGTGGCGATGAGCGGAAGCATCGATCTGGGGTATAGAGGCTCGGAGACTCCGTCGGCCGAGTACAACGTCCGGGCCGATCCCGCCGCCGCCCGCGACATGTACGGCGCAGACTGGGACGTGCTTCTGACTCCGCTCGACACGGCGGGCCTGGTGCGGATCTCCGGAGAACGCTATCAGCGCGTTCTCGCGTCGGAGAATCCGGCCACTCGGGCCATCGTCGAAGGGTATCGTGTCTGGAACGAGACCTTCCATGGAGGGGGCCGCTTCAATCCGGACGAGTCGAGCTCGACCCTGTTCG
>CAYRCA010000013.1:11388-19040 GCA_964422565.1 uncultured Acidobacteriota bacterium
GGCCGTTTACCTGGCCTTCCAACCGAACGCCTTTCGTATCGAAGAAGTCGCGCTCGAAGTGACCGCCGACGGCTACACTCGTCGCACCGACGGCGGCGCACCCGTGCGCGCGGCGATGGAATGGCGCGACATCGAAGCCTTCAAAGACTTGCTGGTGGAGCGCCTGACGAGATGACACGCCTCGCATCGCCCACCACCCCGCACGTCGGGACAGGGCCGGCTCGCGGGCAGGAGCGGGAATCCCCGAAGGGAGCCTAATATACCTATGCGACAACAGGTCCTGTGCCTTCTCGCGGGCTTGGTCCTGATCGGGGCGATTTCGCCGGCGCCACTCGCCGCCGCGCCGATCGAGACGGAACAACTGCCCCGCCATGGCAGGGCAGGTGCGCTCGAAACCGTATTCCGGGGCATCGAACAGCCGAGGGACGCAAGCTTGAATCGGGTTCAGCCCCACGCAAACAATCGTTCTTACTGGCAGTACAAGGGCGAACCGGTTCTGCTCATCGGCGGCAGCAGCAACGATAATCTATTCCAGACGCCCAATGTGGAGGAGGAACTGGACCGCCTCAAGTCATTCGGCGGCAATTATGTCCGCAACACGATGTCGTCGAGAGACGGCGGTAATGTGCAGGCATTCTACCGGGACCCCGCTACCGGACTGTACGATCTGTCGCGCTGGAACGATGAATATTGGTCGAGGCTGGAGAACTTCCTGAGGGCCACGAGCGAGCGGGATATCATCGTACAGGTTGAGATATGGGCCACTTATGATTTTTATACTCGCGAATCAACCATCATAAATGGCGTTGCGGCTTGGGGCCGCAATCCCTTCAACCCGGCGAATAACATAAACTATACGGAAAGAGAATCCGGCCTCTATGAGACATTCAGATCAACGCATGGCACCTTGATCAATCCTTTCTTCATGACGGTTCTTCCATTGCGTCGGCCCTATGATTTTCAAACCAAACCGATTGTCCTCAATTTTCAGCACCGGTTCGTTGATAAACTGCTTTCGATTACACTGGACTATGCCCACATCCTTTATGTGATAGATAACGAAACGAACACAGATCCTTCTTGGCCTATCTACTGGTCACAATACATCAGGAGGAAGGCATCTGAGCGGAATATCGATATCGAGGTAACGGAAATGTGGGACACCTATGATCCGACGGATGGGGCGGTAAGAGAGGCAAGGGTTCAGGATCCCGCAACCCATTTTTTCACGAGACGAGCAAGCGTTTCAAATACACTCAACGACCCTCAAAACTATTCTTATCTTGATATCTCAAACCATAACTTTCAGCAGGGAGAGGTTCATTTCAAGACCGGACACTACATTTGGAATCAGGTCCAGGAATCTGGAATTATCCGCCCAATCAATAACACGAAGATTTACGGATCCGATCAGGTAGGATGGACGGGAGGTGACCGACACGGAAAAGAACGCTTCTGGCGCAATATTTTCGCCGGCCTCGCTTCCGTGCGATTTCACAGGCCTCCAGGCGGCCTGGGACATACCGACTCCGCAATGGCCAACGTCAAGAGCATGAGAATGTTCGCGGATCAGGTCGATTTCACGAGGCTCGTTCCGAGAACCGATCTGTTGAGCGACAGGATGGAGAATGAAGCATACTGTCTTGCCGAGCCCGGAAACACTTATGCCGTCGTCTTCTTGGACGGGGGGCAGGTGCAACTCGATGTCTCGGCTCTGCAGAGAGAGCGGGTCCGTTTGAGATGGTTGAATGTTGAAGCGAGCGAGTGGAGCGAGGAAGCGGAAGGCCTTCGCGAAGACGGTCGGGTGAACCTCCGGGCACCCGGGGCAGGGTTCTGGCTTGCTATGGTCGCCGCAGCCGAGTAGATCTCGCGCCCGATCATGCTCGCTCACTTGTTCCAGGTGGAGCGTCCCGGTGCCGAAATCTCGTGCCGGGCCGTCGTCGCCTTCAGGCGTAGCATCGAATCTCGTAAACGCGCGCCTCGGGAGCACCGTTGGTTGCGGTGATCTCGATCCGGAGCGCGTCGGCGGTAACGGGCTCGAAGGTGTGACGTTGAAGGCGCTGATAGTTGCCCCTCACCGACATCAGGTCCCTCCAGTCGTCGCCGGTCCCGCTCTTGCACAGGAGACGGTAGTCGCGCACGGTCTCGGGTTGCGGGCCGCGCCGCTGCCGGTTGCGCACGACATGACTCTCCGACAGGGTCAACTCGCGGTCGAAGCCGGTGTCGAAGCAGAGTTGCACGTGGCCGATGGTCTGGGGCGCGTCCCACTGTAACTCGATCCACGCCGCGCCGTCCTGGAGGCGGCCACCCCAGCGGTTTCTCCATTCCGAGGGCAGATCGCGGACAAAGCCGTTGACGACGTTGGCCGCCCTGCTGCCCCCGACCTCGTCCGAGGCACGCACCACGGCGGCCCGACGCGCCAAGTCAAGCGGGGCTCGATTGGCCAGGCCCTTGATGGTCTGGTCGTCGCGCAACAACTGTTGCTGAAAGGCCGCCAGCAAGGCCTTGTCCGCATAGAGCCGCCGCGGCTCTATGCCCTCGCGGGCGCATAGCGCCGCCGCCGTGCCGATAGCTTGACCCTCGACGGCGCAGGTGCCCATGACGCGGGTCGAGGTGAAGGCGACATGGGAGGCGCTGATGTTCCGACCGGCCATGAACAGATTGTGGATGTTCGCGGAATACAGTGAACGTAACGGGATCGAGTAGACCTCGTCTATCCCGACGGACGTATAGGGCGGGATGTCGGGATCGTCGAAGCCGGTGGGCGGATGGTTGTCAAAGGGCCAGCCGCCGATACACACGGCGTCGTCGAATACCTCCTCGGCGGCGGTCATATCGTTCTGTGTCAGGATGTGCGCGCCGACCAGGCGGCGGCTGGAGCGCTTGCACGGGATCATGCCGATCCAGTCCATGCCCCACTGGGCGCTGTCGGGGTGGTCGCCCGAGTTCTTGATGTAATCCCATACGCCCAGCACGATGGACAATAGCTCGAAACGGATCCGCTCGTTGTCGCGGATGGCGTCGTGCAGACCGCCCCACTCGATCCACCAGTAGCCGTATTCCCAGGAACGGACCGGACGCAGGCGTAGATGCTCTTTGGTAACCTTGCGCGCCCAGGCCGGCGGCGTGAAGGGCACGGGATCGTCATAGGGCTTCGCGGTGCACAGGATGCTGCTGCCCAGGGTCCCGGGGCCTTCGGTCTCGGGCGCGAGCGATTCGCCGAACGCCTCGCGCGACTCGTGGCCCGTGCGGTACTCCGCACCCGCCTCGAGTCCCAAGCGACAGTCGCCGGTACAGTCGGCGTACTGGAGCGCGCGCACGCGATAGATGTATTCGCTCAAATCGCAGCGGGCCAGCACCTCGCGGATGACGCCGTCCTCGACCCGCGCGCTATACACGCTGGTATCGAGCAGCAGGGTGATGTTGGGCTCCGAAATGACCTTGTCGTAGAGCATCAGGTCCCATGACTCCCAGGACCAGTGGGGGTTGCGCACGGCGTCCTCGACGCGCAGCTCCTCGAGCAGGCCGCCCTCGCGCCAGCCCGGACGATGCCCGTGATGGTCCGCACCGACCATATGCATCCGCACCTCGCTCGAGGCGTTGCCGCCGAGCCGGGAACGGTTCTGCGCAAGCACAACCCGCGCCCCCTGCCGTGCCGCGGCGATGGCCGCGCACACGCCAGCCATCCCGCCGCCGGCCACCAGGAAATCGCAGGTCAACTCGACCACCGTCATATGGGGCTCGTGGGCCATACGCGGCTGGCCGCTTTCGTCGGGGGCGATAACGTTGAAATCGGGCGCGGACGGCTGCGCGGCCTGCGCCCCGAGGTCCGGAACGCGCACCGCCAGGGCATAGGTTGAAAGGGCGCCCAGACCGCCGACGCTACGGATGAAGTCCCGCCGATTCCCCGGCTGTTTCTGTTTCATAAGCGCTCTCCTAGAAGTTAGTCCCCATGCGCCGGGCGCCTCGTTGGCATGGAAAACCCGATGATCTGAAGTTTAGCCCAACTTCCGCGCTCCATAAAGCGAAACGGTCGGCAGCCACAGATAAACGCGGGCTCCCCACAATACATGGGAGCCCCGCCGGTTCTCTTCTCTTCTTCAACTATCCCGGCCACAAGCGCACGCTCGAACCAGATCATCGCGTGGATCGTCCGGAAACGGACGCTCTCGTACGTGGCGGCACCCCTCGTTGAGCACTCCCGCTTGCAGAATGCTCGCATCCTGCGGAATAATTGCCGACAGAGATGGAACTCCTGCCCTGGCCCCATCGCTTCCGTTACCGAATCGGTCTTTCAACCCTTCTGGTTCTTGCTTCCGTCCCGATCCTGTCCGGAGCGCCGGTAGCGACTGCCTTTGGCGGCGAGGCGCCCTCCCGGGAGGAGGCGGAGCAGGCTCTGCGCAACGCGGTGGAGTTCTTCCGCGGCGGCGCCTCCATCGAGGGCGGCTATCACTTCTCTTACACCGACGACTTCAGTCACGGCCGTTCGGAGCATTCGGAAGGGCGGACTCAGGCCGAGGTCCAGCGGGAGGGGACCCTGGTGGTGGCCACCGCCTACCTGACCGCTTACGAGGCCACGGGAGACCCCTACTATCTGGAGGCCGCCCGGGAGACGGCACTGGCCCTGACGCGGGGGCAACTCTGTTCCGGGGGCTGGGACTACAGCATCGAGTTCGATCCTGAAAGACGAGCCGCGTATCCCTACCGGGTGGACGGAAACTGTGACGGCTGGGAGCCCAGGGCCGACGACGAGTTCGCCGAGGCCCGTTGGCGGCGATTCACGAACCTGGACGATAACGTGACCCAAGGGGCCCTCCGGGTCCTGATGCGTGTGGACCGGGAGTTGGGCTTCAAGGATGAGGTCATCCACGAGGCCGCCCGCTACGGCCTGGAGGGCCTGATGCGGGCCCAGTACCCGAGTGGAGGCTGGCCCCAGCGCTACAATCGTTTTCCCGATCCGGAGGAGTATCCGGTCCTGCCCGCCGGCTATCCCGACTCGTGGCCCCGTCAGTGGCCGGGACCCGTCTCCGCCTACTTCAGCCACTACACGTTCAACGACAACTCCATCCAGGACGCCATCGACGCCCTCCTGGAGGCTGCCAGCATCTACAACGAACCTCGCTACCGGGAGGCCGCCGAGAAGGGGGGGGATTTCATCCTCCTGGCCCAGATGCCCGAACCACAGCCCGGCTGGGCGCAGCAGTACGACCGCAACATGCATCCCGCCTGGGCGCGCCGCTTCGAGCCCCCCGCGGTCACCGGGGGCGAGTCCCAGAGCGTCATGGAGATGCTTCTGGTCTTGTATCGAGAGACGGGCGATCCCAAGTATCTGGAGCCCCTGCCGCGGGCCCTGGCCTATTACGAGCGCTCGGCCCTTCCCGAGGTGGAGAATCCCTCCGAGACCCGGCGCCGCGACTGCCCTCCGGGGAGCAGCTGCCTGGCCCGGTTCTACGAGCTTGAGTCCAACCGACCCCTGTACATCACCAAGGGGAGCCGGGTGAGGGTGGCCGACCAGCCCACGACGTTCCTGGACGGCTACGAGGTCAGCTACAGCGACGAGTCGGTGATCACCCACTACAGCGTTTTGGTCCAGGGGGACCGCTTGCCCCGGATCCGGCGGGAGCTGGAAAGGTTGCGTTCGGAGGATCCCTCGACCCTGAGACGGCCCGACCGCCTGCGGGGCCTGTCTCCCTGGGCCGGGGTTTTGCCGCCCGTCGGGGCGGGTCCGGTGCGACCGCGATTGGACCCCGATTCCCTCGAGCCCGGGGAGCTTGCGCGGCGCGTTCGGGCGGCTCTGAACGACATGGACGAGCGGGGCGCCTGGGTGCAGGAGGGAAGCATCGGAAGGACCGAGCGGATCGTCCTGGTCTTCGCGGCCCGGGACATGGTGGCGACGCTGGGCGATCGGGTGTTCTCCCTGCGGGAAAACGATACCCTGGAGCTCTTTCCCGGAAAGGAAGTCCCCGTCGAGCGGATCATCCGCTCCCAGACCTTTGCCCGGAACGTGGAGCTACTGAGCCTGTATCTGGAGCAATTCTAACGAGGCTTCATAACACTTCAGTTGGGGGGCGACCCACGAAGGGCCCGGCCCGGCCTTCGGCCGCAACCAAGATTCGGCGGTCGGTCGTCAGCCCTCGAGGTCCAGGCCGCGGATATTGGGTTGGAGTCCCGGAGACGCCGAGACCCACTCGGTGAAATCGGTGCGATCCGTGGAATGAGAATTCAATTCACGTTTCGCCCAAGCCTCCTCCTTGGATCGGATCGGACCGGCCCCTTCGCGGCCTTCGTGGATCTCGGTGAGAACGCCCCGGCCAGCCTTTTGCCGGAACTCCATTTACAGCTTGGGAGCGGGCTGATAATATCCAATATAACAGGGGCGAAACACCCAATTTGGAGGCACACAATGAATAAGCAACGGAGTTGCATCTGCTTTCTTTCGTTCGTTTTTTGCGCGGGCTTAGCCTTGGCTCAGGACGCCGGTCACACGACGGAACCACCCGCGCAGAAGGAGAACTCCAGGTACACTGTGCAGCAGTATTTCGATATCTCCCAGAGGATCTTTCAGGAGATCATGGACAATGAGATGGAAAACATCGAGAAGGCGACCGATCTGATGGCCGCATCCATCAAAGAGGGGAGGTTGATTCACGTTTTCGGCACGGGTGGACATAACGTGATGGCCGCAATGGAGATCTTCAAACGGGCCGGCAGTCTGGTGCCGATAAACCCCCTGTTCCCGCCGGGCATATCTGTGGCGGATGCGCGGCCGTCGACCGAACGGCTCCTGGGATATGCCAGATTAGCTCTCGTTCATTATGATTGTCGGGAAGGTGACGTCATCATCGTCATAAACTGCAATGGTATCAATCCGGTCACGATTGAGGCCGCCATTGAGGCGAGGAAGATGGGCCTCAAAGTAATTGCCGTCACCTCCAGTCAGTTTTCGCGCGGCGTACCTCCGTCAATATCGGCAAGACATCCAAGCAACCAGGATCTTTGCGATCTCGGTGATATTGTCGTCGATTCTCACGTACCACTCGGTGACGCGGTCGTGGAAGTAGACAAGTTCGATCTCAAGGTGTCGTCCATCTCCACTCTGGCCAATACCTTTATCGTTCAATCGCTGGTCGCCATGACCGTGGACAAACTGGTCAAAATGGGAGTGGGGCCTGAGGTCTGGGCCAGTGCGAATGTGGAAGGTGGAACCGAGAACAACCGGAAATACAGGGAGAAGTATCAAGGCCGGATCCAACACCTTGCATTCTATTGACATTTCTGGACGACGAGCCGGTTCGAGACGGATTCTCCGGTTCGAAAGTACTGGTCGGGGGCGATTCTCCAAACTATAATCGCGGGACGCGAGGTGACGTGTGCGCTGGCTCCGCCTCAGCCTGGCTCTTTTCCTCCTGCTCTTCACCGTTCGGCTCTGGTTGCTGGACGCTTCGGTTCTCCCGGCCGGGGGCAGCTTCGTCGTTTCCGTCGAGGGGCATGACAACAATCCCGGAACGCTCCAACGCCCCTGGCGCAGCCTCGCGCGGGCGGCACGGGGAGCGGGCCCCGGCGACACCGTTTTCGTGCGCCGGGGAACCTACGAGGCTCCCGTGGTTCTGACGCGAAGCGGAGCGCCCGGGCGTCCCATCGTTTTCCGCAAT
>CAYRCA010000013.1:19050-19965 GCA_964422565.1 uncultured Acidobacteriota bacterium
GATCGCCCAGGTGGCCGAGCAGCGCGGCGTGCCTTTTGTCATCAACATCGCCGCTGCGCCGCAGATCACCGAGCAGGGATACAAGTTCGTTTTCCGCAATTTTCCCGGCGAGACTCCTCTCATTACAGCGCGGGGAGAAACCCGCTTCGGCATCGTTCTCGACCGGGTTCGCTTTGTCCACATACGAGGATTCGAGGTCGGGGAGATTCGGACTCCTCACCCCCGCGCCCGGGAGATCCTTCACGAGCAGGGCGCCATTTTGCTGCGGGAGTCATCGGACTGTATCGTGGAGGGCAATCGGATCGTCCCCGGCGGCCTCCCGGGCTATACGGAGGAGGAGCCGGGCGCGACAGGCATCCAGCTGTGGAGTCGCGATCCAGGGAAAGGTTGTCATCGGAACCTGATCCGGGGCAACCGCATCTCCGGGGCGGGCTACGCCGTCCATGTCCGCGGTCCGGCCCAGCACAACGTCTTCGAGGGAAATCACTGGCACGAAAACCAGGAGATGCGCGCGCATTCGGACGGCATTAAGTTCGAGAGCATCGATTTCGACCTCAACCACCCCCGAGGGAAAGTCCTGTCCTACCGCGAGCTCGCCGACGACTCGTGGGCGTTCCACGCGCCCCGGTTTAACGTCATCCGGTACAACATAGCCGAGGACAACTCCGACGACGGCATCGACACCTGGGTCGGAGTCTTCAACCTCATCGAGTACAACCTCTGCGCTCGGAGTGGCGTAGCTCCCAAGCAAGGAGGCGGCAACGGTTTCAAGCTGGGACCGGGAGGTCGCAACTGGATCCGCTACAACCTCGCGTGGGGAAATCGGGACAAAGGGTTCACCGAGAACGGCGGCTTGGACAACGTTTACGAAAACAATGTGGCTCTCGGGTCGCGGACGGACGGAGGGGAGGGGGT
>CAYRCA010000014.1:0-19820 GCA_964422565.1 uncultured Acidobacteriota bacterium
CGACGACGACGACTTCGACGACTTCGACGAAGACGAGGACGACGAGGACGATGATCTAGACGACTTTGACTCGAACGGAAACGGCGATTATAACGACATCGATGACGAAGACGACTATTACCATTAGGGGCCTTGTTCAGGGGCCGGCGAATGTCCGGCCCCGTCCCTCCCGGGAGGTTTCTCTCCCTGACAACGGTTCCCGCGCCCTCTCCTTGGGGCGCTGACTCACCACGCCAGGCTTTCGAAGCGCGCCTGGAAGAACCTTAGGTATTTCGGCTCATAGACCATGCGGAGTCCGCGGACCGATTCTCGGGAATCGAAGACCGCCTTGACCGACTCCGCCACCACATCCATGTGGGCTTGGGTGTAGACCCGCCGGGGAATCGTCAGTCGGGTAAGCTCCAGCCTGGGATAACGATGGTCTCCCGTCTCGGGGTCCCGCCCGGCGCTGGCGACACCCCTTTCCATCGAGCGCACCCCTGAATCGACGTACAGTGCCGCCGCCAGTGTCTGGGCGGGGAATTGGTCCTGCGACAGATGGGCGAAGAACCGCCTGGCGTCCAGAAAAACCGCGTGTCCCCCCACCGGCCGCACGATTGGTATCTCCCAGGCCGATAGGAGGCCTCCCAGGTAGCGGACCTGTTCGACCCGGCTGCGCACATGGTCGTCCTCCACCGATTCGGGAATTCCGATGGCCAGAGCCTCCATGTCCCGACCCGCCAGACCCCCGTAGGTGTGCAGGCCTTCGAAGACCACGACCAGGTTCCGGGCCACATCGAACAGACCCTCGTCGCGGACGGCCAGCCAGCCGCCGATGTTGACCAAGCTGTCCTTCTTGGCGCTCATCCAGGCGCCATCCGTGTAGCCGCAGAACTCACGGAGGATCTGGGCCACCGACTTGTCGGCATAGCCCTCCTCCCGCTCCCGGATGAAGAAGCAGTTCTCCACCATTCGGGTCGCGTCAAGATACACGGCGATCCCGTGGCGATCGCAAAGATCGCGCAACTCCCGGACGTTCCGCATACTCACCGGCTGCCCCCCCGCCATGTTGACGGTGCCGGCCAGGCTGACATAGGGAATATTGGCGGCACCGACCTTCCCGATAAGGCTCTCCAGCTTGCCGAGATCCACATTTCCCTTGAAGGGATGCTCGTTTTGCGGATCGTGAGCCTCGTCGACGATTACATCCACAAAGGTCCCGCCGGCCAACTCCTGGTGCAGCCGCGTGGTCGTGAAGTACATGTTGCCCGGAATGATATGACCGGGCTTGATCAGCGCGCGGCTGATGAGGTGTTCGGCTCCCCTGCCCTGGTGGGTGGGCACCACATGGGGAAATCCGTAATGCTCCTGAACCGCGCTCTCGAGCCGGTAGAAGTTTCGGCTCCCCGCGTAAGCCTCGTCCCCCACCATCAATCCGGCCCACTGCCGGTCGCTCATCGCGTTTGTCCCGCTGTCGGTGAGTAGATCGATGTACACATCCTCGGACCGCAGCAGGAACGTGTTGTACCCGGCTTGCTCGATGGCTCTCTGACGCTCTTCAGGGTGCCGCAGCCGAATCGGTTCGACCACCTTGATCTTCCAAGGCTCCGCCCAAGAACGTCGGCCGAACTGTTGCCCCATGGTTCTGGGCTTTTCCATAGACCTCTCCCCTTCTTTCCCGCTTCGTCAAAAACCCGAACCGCCGATTTCGAGCCGCGCCAAGCTCGGTGGATTGACGACCGGGCACGGCGCGCGATGGCAACCGTCAACACTCGCAGGAGCCGTCAGATCCTCTCGAAGCCGACGCCGGCCGAGGGATGGCACACGTGAACCAGACAGTCCCGGCCGGTCTCCGCCCGGTACCCCTTCCGAACAAACTCGACGAAAGACGGAACGCTGCGAGAGAGAACCAGGTTGACCGTGCACCCTCCGAACCCGGCGCCCGTCATTCGAGCGCCGATCACGCCCGGCGCCCGTCTGGCCAGCTCCACCAGCGCGTCCAGTTCCGGACAACTGACCTCGTAGTCGTCCCGAAGGCTCTCGTGCGATTCATAAAGGAGCAGGCCGAACCCCGTCAGATCGCCGTCTTTCAAGAGATCGATTCCCTCACGCACCCGTTGGTTCTCCGAGACAACGTGTCTTGCCCTGCGGAAGGCCACCTCAGGCAGCCGATCCCGGTTCCGCCTCAATCCCTCCATGGTGACGTCGCGAAGAGCGGAGATCCCGCCGAGCACCGGTTTCAGCCCGTCGACGGCGGCGCCGCACTCGGCCCGGCGCTGGTTGTAGGCCGAACCGTCCAGGCTTCGCCGGACCCCGCTGTCGCAGGCGATTACGCGGAGACCGCCCGGCAGCGGTACCATCGAAAAGGAGAGGTCGCGGCAATCCAGAAACAGGGCGGAGTTCTCCCGGGCGAGAACGGACACGAACTGATCCATGATGCCGCATTGGACGCCGACGAAGCTCGCCTCGGCGGCCTGACATAGCAGCGCCATGGCCACCCTGTCGATTTCGATCCGGTTCAACACCCGGACCGCCTCGGCCGCGGCCACCTCGAACGCGGCGGAACTGCTGAGACCGGCGCCGACCGGAACGTCCCCGTTCACCACCACGTCCATTCCCGCGAGACGGTCTCCGCGCTCCAGGTACTGGGCCAGGACACCCCGCAGGTAGTTGCTCCAGGGCGCCTCCCCGCTCCCGCGAATCTCCTCCAGCCGGAAAACCGTCTCCTGCCCAAAGTCGGTGGAGAAGGCCCTTACCAGAGAGTCCGCACGGGGGGCGGCAAGTACCGAAAGGTGCCGGTCAATGGCGACGGGAAAGACGAAGCCGTCGTTGTAGTCCGTGTGCTCACCCAGAATGTTGACCCGACCCGGCGCCCGCGCCCGGATTTCCGGACTGGTCCCGAAGCGCTCAACAAAGACCGGGATCAGCTGCCCCTTCCTCATGGCACCCACCTCCGTCCGTGGCCGAGCGGCCGAACCCGTCCACTGTACCGGAAATGAAGCGCCCCGTCTCTAGCCGACCTCGCGGCCCCGGACGCCCTTGGTATCGGAGGTGATCGCTCGGGCCGCCTCCTTCGGACGCAGCTCACGGGTGGCCCGCCCGGCCCGCCACATCTCGGAGTTGCCGAGGGCCTTCAGCTCTTCCGACACTCGCTCCTGATAGTCGGGCGCCCCGCAGACCTCCAGGACCCTCCGCGTCTCCACGCCGTTCTTGACCCGTTCGTACAGCTCCTGGAAAACGGGGAGAGTCGCCTCTTTGAAGCGCGGCTTCCAGTCGAGGGCGCCCCGCTGGGCCGTGGCCGAGCAGTTGGCGTACATCCAATCCATCCCGTTCTCGCCCACCAGCCGGATGAGGCTCTCGGTCAGCTCCTCGACCGTCTCGTTGAAAGCCTCGCTCGGAGTGTGGCCGTTCTCCCGCAAGACCTGATACTGGGCCTCCATGATTCCCGCCAGCGCCCCCATCAACACCCCGCGCTCGCCGGTCAGGTCCGAGTAGACCTCGTTTTCGAAGGTCGTGGGGAAAAGGTATCCGGAGCCGATGGCGATTCCGACGGCGATCGCCCTCTCCCGGGCGCGCCCCGTAGCGTCTTGGGCGACGGCAAAGCTCGAGTTGATTCCCGCGCCGGACAGGAAGTTGCGCCTCACCGAAGTTCCCGATCCCTTCGGCGCCACCAGGATCACGTCGACGTCCGCGGGCGGGACGACGCCCGTCTGGTCCTTGTACGCGATGGAGAAGCCGTGGGAGAAATACAGGCCGTCGCCCGGGTTGAGGCATTCCTTGAGGGCGGGCCAGATCGCCTTCTGCGCCGCGTCGGAGACCAGCACCTGAACGATCGTTCCCCGCCGGGCCGCCTCCTCCACCTCGAACAGGGATTCCCCGGGAATCCAGCCGTCGGCGACGGCCCGGTCCCAGTCGGCCTTGAAGCGGCCCGCCTGACCTACGATGACCCGACAGCCGTTCTCCCGCATGTTCAGCGCCTGAGCCGGACCCTGGACGCCGTAGCCGATGACGGCAATCGTCTCGTCACGCAACACCCCCAGGGCCCGGTCGACCGGAAACTCCTCGCGTGTAACGACTTCTTCCTTGACTCCTCCAAAATCGATAACTGCCATTGGATCTCCTTCACAAAGAAAGACGAGACCTTCGATCAAGCCGGAACGGCTTTCGATCTCGCGTCGACGTTCAAAAAAGGCCCGAGCCGATCGTGGAAGGTTATAGTATGCCACCCGGTCCGAGTTCAACCCGACGGCACCCGTCATCCCGACGTCGCGGTGACCTTCGAGGGGTCTCGTTCCCTTCCGACGTTGCGGGGTGCGCAGCCGCGAGGGGAAACGAGTGACCCCCAAGGGGCGGCTCCAAACCCCGAACCTCGCGAGCGGCGCGGGCTCCGGGAATTGAAGGGCTCGCGAGCGTTTTCCGCTGGCTCTCCGTCGCGCTTGGGAGTCGCAACTGGGTCGAGAGGAACGCTTCGAGGCCTGCCTCCGGATGCGCTTCGGGAGACTGTGCGCGTCAAATGAAGAGGACAAGCCTGCTTCGCCACCTCCGCAGATTCGGGTGTTACCTGAAACGCGAGGGGCGGGCGCACTCACTGCGGACGAATCCGGGAACCGGAACTGTGGAGGCGGTGCCGCGTCACAGCGAGGTCCCGGACAAATTGGCACGGAGAATCTGCCGGGGTCTTGGGCGTGCCGGACCCCGGCACTGGGGATCGCTGAGAGGCCTCTTCGGCTGTAAGCGCGGCTTCCTTGGGGAAACTTCGGGTTCTGCCCGGGACACGGTGGTTGCCTTCGACACTTTGTTCACTCCGCTCCGCTCACCGGTCCGGCGCCGGGCCGAGTGGGGAGACTTCGGGTCCGGGTCCCGCTCACTGGAGCCAAGAAATGGGAGGCGAACGATTCGCCGTGGAGATGTCGAGCCGTTCGGTCGGTCGCTTCCAGTCCGTCCCCGGCGGGTTTTTACCCCAGTCTTCTCCGCCCTGCGGTCCCGCCGATTCCGGGGCGACAGGCTGGAAGCCTGTCTTCCCTTACGGGGGGGACGCCCGGGCCGCTCCTTCGCGGGGCAACGCGAAGGCCACGTAGGCGTCCCCCGACTTGGTCCCCATTTTGCCGCCGCCCGCCGCGATCACCACGTACTGGCGTCCGTCCACCGAGTACGTGGCCGGAGTCGCGTAGCCCCCGGCTGGCAGGTCGACTTCCCAAAGAACCCTGCCCGTGTCCTTGTCGAACGCACGAAACTTCTCGTCCTTCGTCGCCCCGATGAAAATAACCCCTCCGGCGGTCAGCACCGGCCCTCCGTAATTCTCCGTTCCCGTCGGAGGCACTCCCCGCGCGGTCAACTCGCTCACTTCGCCGAGGGGCACCTGCCATAACAGTTCTCCCCGGTTGAGGTCGATGGCGTTGAGCGTCCCCCAAGGCGGCCGGACGGCCGGGTATCCGTCCGGGTCCAGGAAGCGGTTGTAGCCGGTATGGGTGTAGAGAATGTCCGGTAAAGGCCGATTGGGAGACTCCGCCTCGCCGGCCTCACCCATCAGAAACGCGACCAGAGCGTCCCGTTCGTTCGCCGGCAGATGCTCGAAACCGGGCATGACCCCTTTTCCCTCGTCGATCAACTCCCTCAGGCTCGAGGCGTTGAACCTTTCGTGCAAATCCACCACCGGCGGGAACACACCCTGCGGGTCCCCCCGCAAGTCCGCTCCGTGGCATACGCCGCAATGAAGGGCGTAAACCTCCTCGCCCAGGGACAAGGCTTCGCGCCGCCTCTCCTCGAGGTCGACCATGGTCAGGATCCACGGCATTTCGTTCGAGTTAACGTATAGGATCCCCGTGTCCGCATCGAAGGCGGCGCCGCCCCACTCGGCCCCGCCGTCGAACCCGGGGAGAATGACGGTCCCTTCCGTGCTGGGCGGTATGAACTGGCCGCCGGACCGCACCTGGCTCAACCGCTCCAGGACGAACGCGCGCGACTCCGGAGAAAGGTCGGTGGCGTCGTCCGGCCCGAAGAACTGTCGGGCGAACGGCGGGGGAGCAAGCGGCACGGGTTGCGTCGGCCAAGTCTCCTCTCCCTTCAGGTCCGATTTCGGGTAAGGTCGCTCCTCGACCGGGAAGAGCGGCTCGCCGCTGTCCCGGTCGAAAACGAAAACATGGCCCGACTTGGTGATCTGGGCCACGGCGTCGACGCGGCGACCCTCCCGTCGAATCGTCACCAGATTCGGCGGGGCGGGCAGGTCCCGGTCCCAAAGGTCGTGCCTCACAACCTGGTAGTGCCAGATCCGCCGGCCGGTCTCCGCCTGCAGCGCCAGGACCGAGTTGGCGAACAGATTCGACCCCTTTCGATTCCCCCCCCAGAAGTCGAAGGCCGCCGATCCGGTGGGGATGTAGACCACTCCCCGTTTCACGTCAACACTCATCCCGGCCCAGCAGTTGGCGCCGCCGGCCCACTTCCAGGCGTCCTCGGGCCAGGTCTCGTACCCAAGTTCGCCGGGGTGCGGTATGGTGTGGAAGGTCCACGCGATTTGCCCCGTTCGCACGTCGTAGGCTCGAATGTCCCCCGGCGAAGAATATCCCGGGCCCTCCCCCACGCGGGACCCCAGGATCAGAAGATCGCCGTAGACCGCGCCCGGACTCGTGGCGAGCACGAACTGGCTAGCCGGGTCCCGACCCAGACCCTCCCGGATGTCGACCCTGCCCCGACCGCCGAACTCGGCGACCGGCCTACCGGTGTCCGCGTCCAGGGCGTAGAGGAAGTGGCCAGCGGTGTAGAGAATCCGTCTGTCGCCGCCGGAGGCCCAGTAAGCGACGCCTCGGTTGACTCCGAGCGCGTCGACCCTTCCTTCCACGCCCCAGGGATCGAAGGTCCACAGTTCCCTTCCCGTGGCGGCGTCGAGGGCGAACGCGCGAATTCGGGGCGTGGTCCCGTACAACACGCCGTCGATGACGAGCGGGTTACATTGGATCTGCGAGCGGTTCCCGGGATCCGCGTCGCCCGCCCGGTAAACCCAAGCCACCTCGAGTCGTCCCACATTGCCGCGGTGGATCTGCCGCAACGAGGAGTACTGGTTCCGGCCGGGGTCACCCTGGTAGGCGGGCCAGTCGGCCGGGGACCCCGCCTCCCGCGCGCAACCCGGAAGAAGCGAGAGGACGCAGAGGATCGTTGAGGCGACACAAAGCCTAGTGTGAAACATCATCTGTCAGCTTCCAGAAACCCGGAGGCGAAAGGCCGGGGAAGTTTTCACGAGTTTATCCCGGAACGGCGACCGCGGCCGCCTCAAGGCGAGTATCTCCACAGCGACCGATCCAGCAGACGGCCCCAGGTCTCGTCGAAGGGGTGAACCTCGCGAACGGCCTGTCCGCCCCGATAGACCGGCCGGCCCTCGTTGGCCCACCGGAAGATCGAGCCCTCCAGGTTGTACACTTCGGTGAATCCGCTTCGCTCGAGGCGGACCGCCAGGGCCGAAGACCGGTAGCCCACGGAGCAGTAGACCACGACCGAAGAGTCGGCGCGGCTGCGGAGGGTTCGGCTCATGTCTCCCGGGGAGGAAGCCAGGATCGCGCCCTCGAGATGACTCACCTCGTACTCCTCGGGGGATCGGGCGTCGATGAGAATGGGGCGCTTCCCCTCCGCCGAGGCGAGCCGCTCCGCCAGCCGCTCGGTCGACATCTGGCTGACCGTGGGAAACTCGCGCCGGATGTCGGCCGTGATCCGATCCCAGTCCCGCGCGGTTCCACCGCAGCCGACAATCACCCAGCCGAGGGCCAGGAGGATCGGAAGCAGCGGACACCGCTTCCCGACCCCCAGGATCCAATCTCGCGCGCTGTCCCAGTTCATCCGTTCGACACCTGCGCTCCCAGTATAAAGCGGCCCGTCCCTCGACGGGAAACTCGCGCCCCGATCGAGGGACCGGAGGCGAAGTTGTCCGACCGCGGACCACGGCGCAGCCCCGGGAATTGATACCGCCGCTGGCGCCGGTGCTTATCCCGCCTCCCGCCCGTCGGTGGGGCGCCCAGGGTTCGAACGGCCTCGACCCGCCACAGGCGCCGACGTCCGTTTCACTCAGGGTTCGGGTACAATCTTGACGGTGAAGTCCCGGATCCCCTTCACCGTCAAGACTGCGCTCCTGCTCCTGGTCGCTCTACCACTGGGGGGATGGGGACAAGATGTCGGAACGGTCTTTCTGGCCGGCACGTCCCGAGTCGATATCACCCCCCGCGAGCCGGTGCCGATGTGGGGCTACAGCGTGCGGCGGGACGCCCTCTCGGAGGGAGTTCTCGATCCCCTGTTCGCCGACGCGCTGGTGCTGCAGGCCGGTCCCGACCGCCTGGCGGTCGTGACCCTGGATCTGGGACGCTCGCCTTCGGAGGAGTCGCTGGAGAGGATCCGGGAGCGCATCCGGCGGGAGGCGGGAATCGAGTACTCGCTGATCTCGGCCAGCCACACGCACCACGGCCCGGTCCTGGAACTCAGCGACGAGGAGGGCCGAGGCCGGAGCCGATTCGACGCGGCCATCCGCTACTACCGCGACCTGGAGGACGCCGTCGTGGACGCCGTCGTCGAGGCGGCCTCCCGGATGGTTCCAGCCCGGTTGGCCGTCGGGATCCGGAAGTTGCACGGCTACAACCGCAACCGGCACACCAGACTCGAACCGAAACCCGTCGACCGCGATCTGACCGTTCTGCGCCTGAACGACCAACAGGGAAACACGCTGGCCGTGCTGGCGAACTTCGCCGCCCATCCGGTGACGCTTCCGCCCGAGACCTTGCGGTTCTCGGCGGACTACATCGGCCCGCTTCGCGAGACGGTGGAATCGCGGCTTGGCGGTGCGGCGCTATTCATTCAGGGGGCCGCGGGCGACCTCGCCGTGGAGATGGGCTCCCGTCGGGACCATCTGGAGTACGGCCGGGCCCTGGGAGAGGAGGTCGTCCGGCTGGCCTCCGACCTGCGGCCGGAGGACATCCCCAAGCCCTCGCTCCGGTTCCGGGAGAAGCGGTTTCGTTATGCCTCCAGGACCAACTTCCAGAATCCGCTGATCCGAATCGCCTTCTCGAGAGCCTTCTTCCCGGAGTTGGTGGAGAACTATCTGGTGGAATACAGCGACGGCATTCGCCCCCGGCTCAGCGTCGCTCTCCTCAACCGGGACGTCGCGCTGGTCGGCGCTTCCGGAGAGTTCTTCTGTCGACACGCGATGGACCTCAAGCGGCGCGCCCGCGTGCCCGCCCTCTTCTTCTTCGGCTACTGTAACGGTTACCACCAATACTTTCCCACGGTCGAGGCGGTGGCGGAGGGCGGTTACGGCGCGAATTACCATGTCTCCCCGGTGGCTGTCGGCGCGGGGGAGGAGATGATGAACCAGGCCCTGATCTGGATCTATCAGCTGCGCGACGAGATCGGCGACGAGCCGACGGTCGGCCCCCGCACCCGTTAGCGGGTTGGGCGCGGACCACGGTCCGGGAAGGAAATCCCACGCGGCCGAATCAAGCCCAATCCTCGGTGGCTGGATCCCATTCGAGCATCTTCTTCCGGAACCAGGATTCGTTTCCGCCCTCGACCGCAACCACGCCGTAGACCCCGAGCTCCACCGGACAGTTGAGGGGCGCGTCGTGACGAATGGCGGCGTGAAGGTTCCGATAATGCAGGGGGATGCTCTCGGCGCCGGTCTTTTCATGGGTTTCGATGATCTCGTTGCTTCCCTGCTCGACGATCCGCCATCCCGTCGGGGTGAACTGCAGAGTACCCCGGTGTCCCCGGATCAGGTGGTCGTTCCCGCGGTTGTTGGCCATCGTTCCGAGAAGATGGACCGTCATCCCGGGAGTGATTCCCTCCACCGCGGGATACTCGACGATCATCTCGAAGTTGTCCGGGACCTCCCGCCCGTCCTCCCATAGGTAGACGCCTCCCATCCCGACCGCCCGTTTGGGGTACCCGAGGCCGCACGCTTTCAGGATCCGCGTCAGCCGATGGATGAAAAGGTCGGTGGCGACACCGCCCGAATAGTCCCGGTAGTTGCGCCACTCGTAGTACCGCTGGGCGCTCCAGGGGCGGCGGGGCGCCGGACCCAGCCACTCCTCCCAGTTCAGATCGGGGGGCTTGGGAAGATTCGGATCCACACCGGTTCGCCATGGCCCCCGATCGGGGGAATGGTTCCGGACGTAGTCTATCTGCGCCTGCACCACCGGACCGATCTTGCCCGCCCGGATGGCCTCGTAAGCCGAGGCATAGCTGTCGTCGCTCATTCCCTGGACCCCGACCTGGAGTTTCCGGCCTGTTTCCCGCGTCTTCCGTAGAACCGCATGCGCGTCCTCGACCGTGAGCGTGAGCGGCTTCTCGCAGTAGACGTGCTTGCCGGCGTCCATGGAGTCGACGGCCAGTTGGCGGTGCCAGTGCTCTGGGGTGGTGATTCCCACATAGTCCACGTCGCCCATGTCGAGAATGGCGCGGTAATCGCGCGCGAGCTCGCCCCGTCCTCCAGCCCTCCAGATCCGGTCCGCAAAGGAGCGGGCCCGAGTCTCGTAGACGTCGCAGACCGCGCGGACCTCCACGTTTTCCTCGGCCGCCAGACCCAGCAACGCGTTCAGATGGGCGTTGCTGATGCCTCCGCAACCGATGAGCGCCGCCTGTAACCGGTCGTTCGCGCCCAGGATTCGTCCGTAACTCCGGGCGGAGAATGCGGGAAGGACGGCGGCGGCCAAACCGGTGGTCTTCAGGAAGCCTCGACGAGTCTGGTCTCTTCGTTCGGTCATGGCTCTCTTGTTATCATCTCCCCGGCCGTCGGGCAAGGGGGACGGGGGACGGGGCACCCTCCCTCAAAGTAGGGATCTGCGAACCTGAGCACCGCCGTTCCGTTTCCCGAGTCCTATGGCTGTTGGGCGAAACCCCGAACATCTTCTCCGCGCTGGGGCTCGTAGTGCCGCTCTGCGTGGCGATGAAGAACGCGATTCTTCAAGTTGACCGCACCATCGACCTGAGGCGTCGAGGACGGGAGGTGGAGCAAGCCTTGATGGAGCGCTTGGTTCTGCTTGTCACACTCATCGGTACGCCTGTGGCCTACTTCCTGCTCGACCGGTTGTAGTCGGGGCTCGGATACGCGTGACAGACCGGCAGTGGGGCGGTCACTCCCGCGTCTCCTCCATCTCGCCGGGCCGACTCGATCGGTTCCCGATCGGCGAGGTGAGGGGCGCCCCGGTTTCGAGGTCCGGCATCTGACCGGGCAGGCGGGCGGGCGCCGGAACCGGCTTCGCCGACGGGTCGACGAGGATCTCGTTCCGCACTTCTCCTACTCCTGTGGTCTGCTCCGCGATGTCCCCGGCCAACCGCTTGATCGCTTCGGACGGTACCGTACCGGTGAGAGTCACCATCCGGTCCCTGGTGTCTACGCCGATGTCGAATACGGAGACATGCCTGGAAAGTGCTAGCGCCGCCCTGACCTTTACGGTTGTGACCACATCCTCGGATGCCTCCTTGACGGAGATGGAAGCCGCCTTAATCGAGGCCGACGCCGAAGACCAACCAACGGTCTCCACGACATAGAAGACTCCCACCGTCAAGGCAAGCAGGAAGAGGACGATCGCAATCGAGCCGACACTGCGTCGCGGCGCGGCCCGTCTCCCGACATAGGGGGCAGAAAAAACAGGGCGCCGGAGGTTCGCCTCGCTTCGGGGGGCGTAGCCGTAATACCTCCGGATCTGCGACTCAAAGCGGGGATCGGTGAAGTCGGGCCACTCCGTCAACTTGAAAGTGGGAGCGCTACGCAACGCGGCCCGGTACACATTCATTACGACGGCGTCGCCATCCGGTTGCAGCCGCAAGACTCGCCAGGGAATTGGTACCCGCAGCTCCTCCTGGCCCGCCGCCGCGTGCGGAGCCACGATGACATAGACAACACGGCCGAAATGGCTGTCGACCGCAATCTCCTGGATTCGACCGAGCTCGTCGCCGGCCAAGTTCCGTACCGGCATCCCTCGCAGGCTGCCCGGATCCAAGTCGTGCTGGTCAGCCATGGAAAGACCCCTCCGCGCCGTCTACCATCGGTGCGAAGACGGCAGTGGTTTCAATCCGTCCTCGACAGTCCGTAAGCGCCGGGAGAACCGTTCCAGGCAACGAAGAAATGTACATGACTTTCGAAGCCAAACAGACGTCTTGTGCAAACTTTGCAAGTCTCTTCTTCGACTCGGTGTGTCGCAGGCATGCAAAAATCGTGCCGATCACTTTAGGAGAACGGCCTAAACATTCTTTTTCAATCTCTTAAGGGATCTTCACCGCACCGGAGTCGGCCGACAAGATACACGCCGGCCGGGAGTTTTTTCCCGCGTGTCCGAGTCGTCCGCGGCGGCGGACCCGGAACCCATGAATGAGACTGGGAGAAGCCCCGGGTTCGCGCCGAGGCGCGAGTCTGTGAGGCGTTGGGCCATTCCACGCCCTGCGGCGGCGAATGCGGTGTGATGGCGCGCGGGGCGTGTTGATCCCAGAGATCGACGTCCCACTCGGGAGTCCGGCCTCCTTGAGACCGCCGAAGCCAAGACGCCCTTATTGACCCTTTTCTCCGGTCAAGGTACCCTCGGCCCGAGGAAGGAAGCTGAGGTCGAATGGCATCGCTTCGTTTGGAGGAGGGTTAGGATCGCCTCGGATTGTGAGATCGTCGCAAGGGCAAGATCGGGAATGCCTCGCCCTTGGCCACGGGCGTCCATGGAATAGACATCACTCCAGGTCAAGCAGCCCTTGGGATTTACCACACTCGACTACATCGTCGTTGTCGTATACCTCATAGCGGTAGCGACATTCGGTATCATTTCCGCCGGCAGACAACGCTCCAGCAAAGACTATTTCCTGGGCGGCCGCGACATGCCGTGGTGGGCCGTGCTCTTTTCCGTGGTCGCCACCGAAACCAGCACGCTGACCTTTATCAGCATTCCGGCGGTAGCCTACGGAGATAACCTTACCTTTCTGCAGCTTACCTTTGGGTACATCATCGGGCGGGTGGTCGTGGCGGTCTGGTTCCTGCCCGCCTACTTCAAAGGAGAGCTCTCCACGGCCTACGAGTATCTGAGCCGGCGCTTCGGCCGCGGGATGCGCAGCGCGGCCAGTTACACTTTCATCGTCACCCGGGTTCTGGCCGACGGGGTTCGCCTTTTCGCCACCGCCATTCCGCTGGCCATCATCCTGCGGCTGGCCGGCGCCTTTTCCGAATGGACCGATATTCAGATCTACGCCCTCGCCATCACGGTTATCGCCGTCATCACCCTGATCTACACATTCCTGGGCGGGATCAAGGCGGTGATCTGGATGGATGTGGTGCAGATGACGGTCTATGTGGGTGGAGCGCTCTTCGCTGTGGTGTTGATGCTGGCCAACATGCCGGTCGGCGCCGCCGAGGCGGTCTCCATGCTGCGGGGAGAGGAGAAGCTCAGACTTTTCAACTGGGGCCTCGGCATGGATTGGCGCGCGTTTCTATCCGATCCGTACGTCTTCTGGATTGCCGTCTTCGGTGGCGCGGTCTTCTCCGTGGCCTCCCACGGAACCGACCAGTTGATCGTCCAGCGGTTGTTGTCCACCAGGACTTTGCGCGACAGTCAGAAGGCGATGATCTGGAGTGGAATCGCCGCCAGCGCTCAGTTCGCCTTCTTTCTGGCGATCGGCCTCCTGCTCTATGTCTTCTACCAGGGGATGAGCCCAGTGGAGTTGGGGCTTCAGACGACCGATGAAATCTTCGCCAAATTCATCGTCGAGCAGATCCCGCCCGGAGTGGCCGGACTGATCATCGCGGCCCTCTTTGCGGCGGCGATGAGCACCTTGAGCTCCTCGCTGAACGCACTCGCCTCCGCCACCACCCTCGACCTGCTCAAGCCCAGATTCGGCGCCGCCTGGACACAGGAGGAGGAATTGCGTGCCTCGCGGTGGACCACCGTCTTCTGGGGAGGCATCCTGATCGGCTCGGCCCTACTCTTCACTTGGCTCCAACTGACGGGTGACGAGCGTCCCGCCATCGTCGAACTGGGACTCGGCATCGCCTCCTACACCTACGGAGGACTGTTGGGCGTGTTCCTCCTGGGCCTCGTCTTTTCGAAGCCCGACAAGACCGATGCCATGATCGGCTTCTTCAGCGGACTGACGGCGCTACTCTTCATGGTCGAAGGGCCGATCCAGAACCTCTTGCCGGGAGAGGGGCTCGCCGTCGCCTGGCCCCTCTATACGCTGGTGGGGGGCGCGATCGTGATCCTGGCGGCCAACACGTCGTGGTTGATTCGAGGCCGCAAGGCGCCGAACACGCGGGATCCCCTTTGAGACAGGATTGACAAGCACCCGGCGGATCGCACCGATTACACCGAGTCCGGGCCGGGAGGCCGGAGCACGGCGGAGATCCACTCGGCGAAATCCATGCAATCCGCGGCTTGGATCCTGCTAATCCTGTTGGAATTGCGTTCGACCCGCGTCACGGGCTGTAGCCGCCGCCGAGGTCGTGGGCCAGGTACTCGATCTCGGCCCGCACACCCAATGCCCCGCCCCATAGGAGGTAGGGTCCCGACCCTTCGACGGCGGGGTCCCGGAACTGGGCCGGCGAGCGGAGCGCGATCCGGACGCCGTCCCGGAAGACGTGCAGCAGCCCATCCCCCCCCACCGCCAGCCGATAGGTGCGCATCGACGATGCGTTGTCCAGATCGAGAGCCAGGGGCACCAGGCTAAAGGCGTCCCAGGCGTAGATTCCGTCGGGCGTGACGCTGACGTGATGGGAAAACCCGTCCTCTCCGCCCAGATGGATCTTGAAATCGAGGCCGCGGTTGGGTGAGGCGGACGCCAGGACTCGCGCCCGAATCTCCGCGGTGACGCCCCGACCGGCGTGAAGACCGGCGGTGCCCTCCTTGAAGACCTCCACCCACCGACCGCCCTCGGTCTCGCCCGCGTTCAGCTCCAGAACGCCGTGGGGAACATGGCGGGTAATCTCAGGCTCCCGCGGCCCCCCACTCAGAAAGCGGATGCGGCCGGGCCGCCCGGCCGCCGTCGGAGGCCCATCCTCTCCATATCGGGTCTCCAGGTGATCGCGGGACGGCAGCGTGAGTTCCTCCACCGCCGCAGGGGGTGTCTCCAACCATTTCAGGTTGAAGGCGTAGTGCTGGATTGAACTGATGAGGTGAATCACGCCGTCGCGCGCCTGGGTACCCGCCAAGTAACCACGCGGCTCCGCCGTGAACGGACCGACCAGAAACTCCCGACTCCGCGCGGTCACGAGTTTCCGGTTCGCTCCTCCCGGCGTGAGCAGGCGGCGCACGGGCCAGGTCTCCCCCTCGTCGTAAGAGAGGGCGGCGAAGAGACCCGAGCCGGGATAGTGCCTTCCCCGCTCATCCCGGAAGGTCATATTGTCGGCGAAAGACGCCAGGAAGAGCGGCCCCTCCCTGAGGCGCAGCAGAACCAGACGCTGGGTGCTGGCGATGGGGGGAAAGGGGCTGGCGCTGTATGTCCATGTCTTTCCCATGTCCCTGGAAACGCTCCGGGGCATGCGCCCGTCGATGTTGTCGCCACGGCCCAGCGCCATCAGGCGGCCATCCTCGAGCTCCACCACCGACGCGTGGATGCCGGCGATGGTGCCGCCCGGATCCTCCCAGGTCTCCCCGCCGTCGCGGCTGACGTGGATCGCCGTCCCCCCCTCGCCCACCGACACCGCGTCGGCGGCGACCACGAGGGCCCCGTCCCGGGTCCGGATCATCGAGGAGATCACCTGGTTACGCAGGCCGAACTCCGGGTTGATGAACCGGGCCCGGGACCAAGTTGCCCCGCTGTCGGTGGAGGTGCGGAGGATCAGAGCCAGGTTTCCCCAAGTCGCCGCCACCGAGACGCCCGAGACGTGGTAGACCGTCTCCTCGCCGTCCCACCAGAGCGCGTTGCCATGGTCGTTCCGGTCGGGAACGTTCCAGAAAACGGAGGCGGGATCCCAGCGGTCGCCTCCATGGCGCAACCGGCCGGCCGCCTGGCGGAGGTAGCGGCCGGTCTCCGACTTGGTCGTGTACCAGATCGCCATCAGGTCCCCGTTGGGGAGTTCGGCGATGTCCGCCTGGTGGTTGTGGTAGAAGAAGGGTCCGCGCTCCGTGGGCTCCAGATGGATATAGCGTCGGGGGTCCCGAAAGAAGGGGGCGTCAGGATTGGGTCCCTGCTCGATGTCGATCGGAACACTCTGGGCCACGTCCCTCTGGTGCAGGGCGGTGACGGGTGTGGGTGCCAAGGGCGCCGTTGAGGGGGGCGGCCCGATCGCGACCCGGAACCCCGTGATCCAGTTCCGCGAATCGGGCAGCGCCGCGGCGCGGTTGGCCGTACGAAGGTATTGGATTTCCGAGGAATGGCTGCCGCCTCGAGTGACCCTGAACTCGCCGTCGGCGCGCCCCACCGGATCCACTCGTCCCCCCTCCTCGTAGGGACCGTACCAATCCAGTGTCCACTCCTCCACATTACCGTGGACGTCGAACAGCCCCCAGTCGTTGGGCGGCGTCTGCCCCACTTTCAGGGAGACGACGTCGTCGGGATGAGGGCGATCCTTGTCCGGATACCAGCTCTTTCGGGCGTTCTTGTGGTAGATCTCGGGCAGGTGATCACCCGTGTGGTAGGCGCTGGTGGTGCCCGCTCGGGCGGCGTATTCCCACTCCGCCTCGGTGGGCAACCGGTAGGGGAGACCCTCCTGCTCCGAGAGCCACTCGGTGAAGGCGACGGCGTCGTGCCAGCTGACGAAAACGACCGCCTCGTCGTCCTCCCTGGAGAAGCCGAGCTTGCCGCGCAGATCCCGGTGGGAGGGATCGAACCGCTCGTACTGGGCGTTGGTAACCTCGTGTGTACCCATGTAGAAGGATCGGCGGATTTCCACCAGATGGGTCGGCTCCTCGTCCAGGTCTCCCTGGACGCTTCCCATCCGAAAGATGCCGGGCTCGATCCGGACGAAGGACATTCCCAAGCTGTTGGTGTGCCGTTCACCCAGCCTCAGGAGATCCTCGCCGTCGCCGGTAAACATCCCGCCGGCCCAGGCTACGGTCAGCAGCATGGCCAGAGTTCCAGTTCCAAATTTCGTCCCGCCCACAGCGCTCCTTTCCCGTCCGCGCAAAGAGACACGCCTCCGGCACCCGCCTATTAAAGCAAGTCCGTCCGGACAATGCCACGCCCTTCCCTTGCGCGTTCAGTTAACCTATACTAGTAATTGGATATACCGATAACCGATAGCCCCTTGAAAAGGAGAGCTCGCCATGAGGAAGCCGCCCATTTACTTGTTTTTCGCCCCGCTTCTCTTGGCTGCTTGCGCCTCCAAGCCCGATCCTCTGATCCAATCCGCCGAGCAGGCGCTCGAGCAGTCGAGAAGTGTTGAAGCTCACATTTACGCCCCGGAAGCCTACCAGGAGGCCGCCGACGCGCTGGAGGCCGCCCGACGGGAGATAGCCGAGCAGGACGAGCGAGTTGCTTTTCGCCGCGACTACGGCCAGGCCGAGGAACTGCTGGAGAGGACTGTGGGCTTGGCCGAGCAGGCCGGAGCACAGGCGGAGACCGGTAGGGAGGAGGCCAGACAGAACGCAGAAGCCAACCGGCAGAGCGCGGAAGAGATGATCGCCCAGGCCCGGACGGCGCTGGAACGAGCGCCCACGGGCAAGGGGGCCCGCCTCGACCTCCAGGCCCTGAACCGCGACTTGGCGGAGGCGGAGTCCGCCTACCAGTCCGGTCTGCGGGAGTGGGAAGGCGGCCAGTACCAGTCGGCCCTGGAAAACTTTCAGCGCGCGAGCCGAATGGCCGAGACCGTTCTGAGTCATCTACCGTCATGAACCCTGATCCCTCAGCGTCCGTCCGCCGATTTGCGGGAATAGGGGCGGTCGTTCTGCTCGCCCTCTCGCCGGGGGGGACGACCGGCTGCTCCCCGTCCCTCGATCGATGGGGGGAGCTTCACGAGTTGGAGGGGCGTCTGCACGCGGCTGAGGTCCCCGTTTATCTGCCCCGCGAGTCGTCCCGCTTCGAGAGGTCGCTGCGGGAAATAGACATCCGGATGAGACCCGCCCTGAGGCCCGTCGATGCGCTTTGCGGACGGCCGCTGCTGGAGAAAACGATAGCGTGGCAAATAGATCACGGAAGAGAACTGCTTGAGGAAGTGGGACGTCTCCGCCTCCAAATGCAGTCGGAGCTTGAGACCAGCCTCGATCTGCTCCGGCTCGAGCTCGCCGAGGTCCGCGCCTCGATCCATCATCCCGAGCTCGATCCGCTGATCGCGAAGATCGAGGAGGCTCTATCCGCGACCCGCGGTTTCTCCGAGCCGGAGGCATACCTCCACAATGTTAGGGTCATGGACGACATCGCCGCGCTCTATCGGGAGTTCCAATCCCGATGGCTCCGATACAACGGCGGGCCGGTCTCCCCGGCCGACGTGAGGCGGCAGGCTGCGGATTTCGAACGGGCGCGCGAAGCCGCGGCGCCCGCCGGGAACTACATCCTGGTCGACACGGCGGCCAATCGACTCTACCTGCGGAACGGCGATCGAGTCCTGCTGGACGCCGCCTGTTCGACCGGCAGCGGCTATCGGCTGGTGGGCGGCGGACGGGAGTGGGTGTTCGACACGCCCCGAGGGGAGTTTGTCATCGAGCGGAAGATCCCCAATCCCATCTGGCGCAAACCCGACTGGGCCTTCATCGAGACCGGCAGGCCGGTCCCCGGGAGCGAACGGGAACGCCTGAAGGAGCAGGCTCTGGGAGAATATGCGCTCGGTTTTGGAAACGGCTTCTTCATTCACGGAACCCTGTACACCCGCTTGCTGGGCGAGCCCGTGACCCATGGATGTATTCGTCTCGGTTCGGAGGATCTGGTCCGGCTGGCGGAGATGGTGGGGGTGGGCACCAAGGTCTATATCTTCTGAGCGGGCCGCGCATGAGCTGGGCGTTGAGTCTGCTGTTGCTTTGCGGAGGCGGCCCGCAGGACGAGGCGCCGGACCCGGGCCCGGCGCCGAGTCCGCTTCTCGAGCACAAACGGGAGCTGATGGGGGACCCTCGCCCTTTCGTCCACCTGACGCCCGACGCAATCCTGGTCTATTTCAAGCATGTCGATCTGAAGCGGATCCCCGTGGAGGAGCTGGAGGACTCGCCGCGGGCCACCCTCCGCAGGAGCCGGGTCCGGACTTGGATTCCGCCCCCATCCCGCCCCACGCTGCTGGCGGACGATATGTCCATCGACGACGTTGACCCCTTTGAGCTCACGTTGCGGGTGGACCATATGCCGGAGACCTTTGTCGCCTGGCTCGAGGACGGCACGCTTCTGGCGTTCACACCGAACCCGGCCCACAGGAGTGCCGTCGAGGTGCTGAGCCGACTGCAGCGGGACGACCCTTCCCTGGCGGAAACCTCACCCGAATCCTGGGATCGGTCCCTTCTGGTCCGCCTCGAGGCCGCCTCGGCCCGGGAGTTCTACTGGCTCCTCCAGGAAGGCATGGGCGTGATCTATTAGAATCCGGCGGCTACCGCGTGCCGTGCGGCGACGGGTCCACGAGTTGTCGTCCCCCCGGAGCGGTCTCCCTTCTCCCGCTGGGTTGGCCGTTCAGATCCGAGCCTGGTAGGTGTAAAGCTGGAAGTAGCGCCCCCCCTGATCGATCAATCGCTCGTGGGTTCCCCGCTCGACGATCCGGCCCCCCTCGACGACCAGAATCTGGTCCGCCCGACGGATGGTGCTCAACCGATGGGCGATCACCAGGGCCGTTCGTCCCCGCATGAGCTTCTGCAGACTCTCTTGAATGTACCGTTCGCTCTCGGCGTCCAGGTTCGACGTCGCCTCGTCCAGAATCAGAATCCGTGGGTCGGCCAGAAGCGCCCGGGCGATCGCGAGGCGCTGCCGCTGCCCTCCGGAAAGCTTCA
>CAYRCA010000015.1:0-17869 GCA_964422565.1 uncultured Acidobacteriota bacterium
TGGCGGCAGAGCGCCCCCGGTTGTTGTCCGCCCGCAACACGATCCCCGGCGTGGTGACGTCCGTCCAGCCCCAGGGTCCCGTCCTGGAGGTGGCGCTGGACTGCGGCGGCGTCCCCCTGGTCAGCCACGTGACCCCCTGGGCCGCTGCCGAACTCGGCATCACCCCCGGCACCACCGTCTGGGCCGTGGTCAAGACGGCCTCCTGCTTCATACTGCGGGAGTAGGGAAGACCGCCGGCACCTTGCCGCACCGCCAATTTGGCTGCGCCGTAATCTTAGATTAGAACGCCTGGCCGATGCTGAAGAAGAGCGCGCCGCGGGATTCTCCGGGTTCCAGGCCCAGCTTGAAACCGTAGTCCAGGCGAAGCAGAACGTAGGGCGTTCGAATGCGGAGGCCCACGCCGGCCGCCTTTCGAAGATCCAGCGGATCAAAATCCGAAACCTGCGGGTAGACGTTGCCCGCGTCCAGGAAAGCCACACCTTCGAAGATGCTCACCATAGGGAACCGGATCTCGTTGTTGAGCATCAGGACCGCGTCTCCCCCAACTGGATTCCCCAAGTCGTCTCGAGGCCCCACCTCATGCTGGCCGAACCCCCGGATCGTCGTCCCACCGCCGGCCAGAAAGCGCTCGCCCAGGGGGAGAGTTTGCCCCCCCAGGCCTCTGGCCAGGCCCACCCGGACGCCCGTTCCAAAGACCAGGCGGGGTCGCTTCAACCCTCCGCTGAGCGGAATTTCGGCGGGCGCGGACAGGGGGAAATAGTGGAAATACTGTCCGAAATACTTGACAAACCGGGCGTCGGAGCCAAGGACCTCGGGAGCGAACTGCGCGGCATGGGAGAAGAAGGAGCCGCGGTGCGCGTCCAGCAAGTCGTCTCGGGTGTCCCTGCCCAGAGTCGCGGTCAGGGAAGCCACGTTGATGGCGGGAGTGTCGACCGACGGGGTCCGGTCGAAGGTGTGTACTCGATCGAACCGGTAGCCGTACGAGAGGAGGAGGGAATCCCTTAGCTTGGCTTGCTGTTCCAGGGCCACGCCCTTTCGGTCGGTCACGAAGGCGCCTCGCAACTCGCGGCGAAGTAAGACGGTCAGACTGCTCGTGACCGGGAGATTCAGGAAATGGTGCTGGCTCGAGTAACCGCGCAGCTCCCGGAATTCGCCGTCGTAACGTCCCCTCAGCCCGAGTATGCGCCCGCTTCCGATTACGTTTCTGGTGGTCAGATCCGTGATCGCTCCCGGCCCGCGATCCGTGTCATAGAAGCCCCCGTAGCGAAGGGTATAGGGAGACTGTTCCCGTACGCGGACCTCGATTCGAGTCGGTTGCACGCCGTCGGCCGCTTCCCCGGGATCTCGAGCTTCCGTCTCGATCTCCACCAGGGTAAACGCCCCCGTCCCATAGAGGCTCCTGCGCGCCCGGCCGATCTTCTCGAAGTTGAGGGGATCTCCGGGAGCAAGCGGCAGGTGCCGTTTGACGAAGGCGGAGGTGGTGCGAACATTTCCCTCGACACCGATCTCGCTGACTTGGTGAAGGGGCCCCTCCTCGATGTCGAAGAAAAGATCCACGCTCCCGGCCTCTGGGTCGCGGCTCGCCGTCTCGGTGATACGGACGGCGTTGAATCCCTCCCTCAAGTAACGCTCCTCCAGACTCCTCAGAGCATCCGCGCGGACCCGCGGTTGATAGGGCCGGCCCGAGGCCAGGGGCATAGCCTGCAGCAGCTCCTCGGTGCCTAGCGCCCGATTGCCGGCGATCTCCACCCGGCCCAGGTGAAAGGCGGGGCCTTCTTCGATTTCGATCGCCACTTGTACCGCACCGCGAGAGGGGTCGAGTTGGGTGCGGGGGGAAGCGACCCGGACCGCCAGGTATCCCTCCTGG
The DNA here is from genome assembly GCA_964422565.1 of uncultured Acidobacteriota bacterium. Classification (GTDB taxonomy): domain Bacteria; phylum Acidobacteriota; class UBA6911; order RPQK01; family JAPXNP01; genus CAYRCA01. Next base: position 1,868 of record CAYRCA010000015.1, read on the forward strand.
CGATAGAAGGTGGCGACGAGATCGGCGGCCGGCTGGGGATCGGCGTAAAGGGTATCCATCAGGCCGGCGCCCTCCAGGGCGCCACGCAAGCGGTCCGGCGCGATCCGGGACGCTCCCTCCAGGACCAGTTCCCGCTCCCTGTAAAGGACGCCCCGTCGGATTTCGAAAACGACTTCCTTCAGGCCCTCCACCGGCTCCGTGACCGTCGAATCGATCTCCGCCTCCAGGTAACCCCGGTTCCTCAGGTACTCTTGCATCGCGGCAAGAGAGGACTCGAGCCTGTGGGCTTCCGACAAGCCCTGGATCCAAACTTGCCGGACCTGCCGCTGGAGGGGGGCGGGAAGTGGATCTCCCTTGAACCGGAAGACGACCCGCGGACCGGCCTCGACGGTGATCTTCAGATCCATCCGGGAATCCGCCTCCGTTCGCTCCAGTCGAAGACGCGCCTCCAGCAAGTCCTCCCGAGTAAAGAGCGTCTTCAGGCGCTCCATGCCCTGGTGCACGTCAAAGAAGCTGTACGCCCCGCCCTCACGCACTCCCAGCCGACCGGCAAGCTGCTGCTCCGTAAACGGGGACAGTCCCTCGAAGACCACCTCGCCCACGGTCGGCCGCCGCGCGAAAATCCCGGTCCGCGGCGCCCGGGCCGTCTCCTCTCCAAATCTCAGTTCGTGGCCGAACTCGAAACGGTAGGTGTTGTCTTCCTGTTTGACGCCCCGTGCGTTCAGGCGCGGAGTCACCGCGTAATCGGCGATGTAAATCTGATCGCCGCTGTCGACCAGATTCATGGAATAGATGAGTGTCAGCCGAGAGGTGATGTCCTGACCCACGGTAAGCCGCGCACCGGGGCTCGATTCCGGGGAGACCATGTGGGGCTCGATGCGGACCTGGGAAAGGCCTAGAGCGGCCTCGGCTTCCCTTTCCAGTCGCCCGCTGACGCCGCCGGCCAGATAGGATAGAGCCTGTTCCCGAGCCACGTCGGCTTCCGCGCCCCGCAGTTCCTCCAGTCTCCTCCCCGTGATAAGCAGGGCCACGATATCCGGTTCTGACAGGGCGGGATCGGAGGAGAGGGTGCTCGTCAGGTTCTCGGGATCGCCGCTAAGCTGGAGCGCAATGTCGTATCCGCGGGTTTGGGTGCGCGCCAGGACATCGATCTCGGGGCGGATTTGGGTTTCGTCGAAAAAGGAGACTCGCCCCCGTTCAACGACAAAGGTGCGCTCCCGCAGATACAGCTCGCCTCCCTCCTCGAAATCGATTCGCCCGATAAGGGCCGGGCGATAGTAACGTCCCACCAGGCGGAGCCGCGTGGTCAACAGCAATCGCGCCAGGTTGTTCTCGATCACGATGGGGTTCAGGGTATCCAGGCCGAGGTCGAAGCGCAGGCGGGCCAGAAGGGGACTGCGCACTTGCTCCGCCTCCGGCAGGCGTCCCGAGCGCAGGTAGCGAAACAGTTCGCCTTCCAGGCTGATCGTTTCGCGGTGAAAGCCCTCCAGGACTTCCAGCCGTCCCCCCAAAACGAAGCCCTCATCCTGGGATCGCAGCCGCAGGCTTCCGCGGGAGAGCGTCCTCACACCCTCGGGGAAATCGAGGAGGACTTCGTCCGCCTCGAGATCGACACTCACATCCTCGAGCCCGGCGGCGGAGTAACCCACCCCCCCCGAACCTCGGATGGTTCCGCCGTTGAGTGCTCCCTCCAGGCGCTGGATCTCCAGGCGTTCCGGGGTAAACGTCAGACTGACTTGAAGATCCTGAGCCCGAAGCGAGGGGACACGGACCGCGGCCTGGCCCCGCTCGATCTCCAGGCTTCCATTAAACCGAGGGTCAGCCAGAGGGCCTTTAAGATCCAACCGTACTCGAGCGGGTCCGGCCGCCTGCAGACCGTCAATCAGGGCGGCCGGGGTGGAGAGGTCCAGAGCCCCCTCCACTTGGAGGTCCCACGCGCCGGGCGGGCCAAGATCGGCGGTTCCGGAAACCCGCAGGTTCATCTGGGGGCCGGTGAGTCTCAGGCGCTCGACGGTGACCACCCCCTCCTCCACACGAATCCCGCCCGGAGCCTCCTGACGAAACTCGCGGCCTTCGATCCGGGCCCAGAGTTCCTCGATTCGGGCGTCGGCCCGCAGGCCGCTCAAATCGAGGGAAGTCGCCTCGATCTCCACCGACATGGAAAACCCTCCCTCCGCCGTCTCGGAAGACACCCCAAGAGCGTGGAGATCGATTCCCTGGACGGAGAGGGAGCCCCGGCCGGGACCCTCTCGGCGGAATAGCTCGAAGGGGAGATCGACGGGGAACAGTTCCAGGGGAATCTCCGCGTCGGCCCGCAGTCGTCCCTCGCCCAATCGGCCGGACAGCTTGGAGACCCTGAGGCTCCCGTCCTCGATCTGAAGGATGACGTCCAGTTCGGAGAGGGGTTCCTCGAGACCGGGGACCTCCACCTGGCCGTTCCGCATCGACAGCCGGATCTCCGGGTCGATTCGGGCCAGACTGCCCCGGATGACGCCATCCAGTTCGACCCTCCCGACCGCCGCGTATTCCGCCATACCCGGCATCAGAGCGAGCAGTTCCTCCACATCCGCGCCGGCTCGTACGCGAGCCAGTCCCTCCCCCTCGAGTGGGAGACGCCCCTCAACCTGCAGGTGGGAGGCGCCCAGCTCGATTCTCCCACTCACCAGCTCGAGGCCCCCCTCCCGGAAACTCACCCGGATCGGGTCCTCGGCCTGAATCTCCCGTCCTCCCAGTGCCGCGTCGAGGAGACGGGTCTCGACCTCAACCCGTGCCTGCCTCCATTCGTCCAGATTCGCACTGGCCCGCAGTCGCCCGGTGACCCGGCCCGTCAGAGGCAGTCCCTCCACGCCCTCCAGCGGAAGCGACGCGAGATCCGTCTGGTCCAGGTCGGCCTCGAGTTCGAAGGGATAGGGGGAAGAGACTCGACCTCGAGCCTGAACCTGCAACCGCCGATCGATCAGCTCCACACGTGAGGAGAAAGCTCCATCCCGAAGACCCGCGGCGACATTGAGCCGGCCCAGGGGGTGGCCCTGAAGGCGCAGGTTCCGAACCGCCGCCTCGAGGTCCAAGCTTGCATCCAGCCCGGTTCCGGCCCCTTCCGCCTCAATGTCGACGGTCCCGGCCACGACCACCTCACCCGGGAGGGTGGCCTTCTGAAAAACCAGATCGGACCCTTTTGCCCTGAGTTCGTAGCTTCCCGTCTCAAGATCATAAGCGCCCTGAAGCCTCATAACGCCGACGTCTCCCCCAAGACCCGGCTTCGTCCATTCTCCCGCCTCCAACTCGAACCGTGACCCCGAGAAATGTCCCGTAAGGTCCAGCCCGCCCAGGGGCTCTCCATACGCCTCGAGTTCCCGCGCTTGCACGCGCACTCGGCTCCGGGGATCATCGACCGTCCCCGCGACCTCGATCTGCGACTCCACGAATCCCTGGAGCGGCGACTCCAACTCCAGCAGATGCTCGAGAGCCGAGATCGGGAGTTGATCCAGGCGAGCCGTCAAGTCGAGCGAGGGAGTCGGGTCCGCGAAGACAATGCGTCCTCGGCCCGTAAGCTCTCTCCCCTCCCATTCCCCGCGGACGTATTCCAGTCCAAGAGTGTCGCCTTCGTAGACGGCCCGCGCCGCCAGGGTGATTCCAGTCAGGTCGCGGAATCGGACATCGGACGCCGTGAGGCTTCCGCCGACGGCTGGGTTTTCAAGGGTCCCGCCCAGCCGGACGAGCATTTGCGCGGAGCCATCCGGTCGCCAATTCTCGAGGGTCTCCTCTCCGATCCATCCGACGGCGGAGTCCAGGTTTCGGGCTGCGGATCCGAGACTGTCCGCCTGGACCCGGAATTCTCCTCGAAGTGACCCGGCGCCGGGGTGTCCCGGCCCTTCCGGGAGGTCGACCTCCGCACGGCCGTCGACCTGGATTTCCAGGAACCGTATCCGGTCAACCGCCAGCGTTACCCGGTCCAAGTCCATCTCGGCCCGGAGGGCTCCGGCTATCGTGATGCGTTCCGGGGCGCCGGCGGCCCGCCCGGGATCGAATCGCAGATCCGCCTGGCCCCGCAGTCGGTCGATTCGCAGTCCCGGGCAACTCAACCGCAGGCTGCCGGCGGCTTCGCCGGCCAACGGCAGAACGCCGGGGAAGAGAAAATCCAGCTGTTCCAGGTTGAGCCGTTCGAGCCGAAGATCGGCGTGCGAATCCCCTTCATCCGTCCATGCCAGGCGCCCCTCCCCCCGAATCTCGCCGAGCCCGGAGCGGAGACCGAGATGCGTCAACTGGAGGGCTTTCTCCGGCGCCGCCCGGCGGATTCGGACATCCAGAGAGCTCGATCCGAGGTGGGGAACCACCAGGTCCTCACTGCCGATCTCCAGCATCAGATCCGCCCGATCAAGGGGACCCCGGGCGGTCGCCGTCAGCGTCCCCCATCCCGAGAAGGCCTCATCGACGCCCAGCAGGGGCGTGATTTCCTCCAGCAGCGCCCGGACGGCGAGTTCTACATTCAGCCGGGGGTTTACGGAGATCCAGTCCTCGATGCTTCCGTTGGCCTCCAGTCGGGACGAGCCCAGCCCGACGCGCAGGGTCTCGATCCGCAATTCGACCGGGTTCAAGTCGAGTTCCCCCGCCAGCTCGCGGACCGGCAGACCCACCTGATCCACCCGAAACGCGCCCTCTCCGGCTGAGTGGAGTCGGACCGAATGGCGAAGCGAGGGATCTCCGCGAATCTCAAGAGACCAGTCGGGAATCAAGAACTCCAGATCGAGCGGCTCGTCGACCACTTGGAGCGAAGCGTTCGAAACGCTCAGCTGTTGAATGAGAATGGCCGGGGTCCACAGGAGACCTCCCGGTTCATCGGCCTCCCCTTCCCCCAGGGGCAGGTTGAGTTTCCCGGCCCCATCCCGCCGGACGGAGAGTCTCAAGCCCCGAATCTCGGCCTCGGCGACCACGATGCGGCCCTCGAAGGCCCCTCGGGGGTCGAGACGAAAGTGGAGCGATTCGACGTGGAGGAACGGGGGAGAATCGTCCGGCGCGGCAAGGCGGGCCGAAACGTCCCGGGCGGAGAGGGAAAGCCGCAGGAGGCTGTAATCGAGCTTGCCGATTGCCAGATCCAGGCCCTGCGAATCGCGGAGGGTCTGCCTGAGGGTCTCGGACAGATAGCGTTTTGCGGGCGGAGAATGTACTGCGACGACGGCGACGGCCAGAATCAAGAGGCCGGCGCCCGACAGTAAGAGAAGGAGTCTTCTCTTGTTCACTCGTCCCCCGGAGGTGCAGCCTTGCCCCCCATGGACGCGCCTGCGATCCGACTCGATTCTCGTGGGGGTCTCAACGTCCGCTCCGCCGTCCGGGGTCTCAGGGGGATTCCGTCTCCGAGCCGGCCTCGTCTGAGAGCACGGCGAGGCCCTCGAGCTCCCACGAGGCGAGTTGGTTCTCCAACTCGATCCTTTGCGCTTCCGGGACCTGATCCGGCGGCATCAACCGCAGATAGAGGCGTAGCCCTTCGGCTGCCGACTGAATTTTTCCCTGGTTGGCGTGAATCACTCCCAGGAGCAGCAGGCCGAATGGGTAAGCCTCCGCCATTCCCGTGCCTCGCCCGTAGAGATCGGAGAGTGCCCCTTCCGACCGACGGAAGTTGCCCAGGTAGTAGCCCGCCAGCCCGGCCCAGTAGAGCGCCTGGGGATGACCGGAATCGATCTCCAGCACCCTTCCCGTCCAGGTGTCGACCTCCTCCCAGCCGCCCCGCTGAACGCCAATTTGAGCCAAACCCAGATAGGGAGTGATATATCTGGGCTCCTCCTCCACCGCGCGCAGGAAGCAGTTCTGACCCTCCTCGATATCCCCCTTGCTCAGGTGGACTCTCGCCAGCAAATCCCAAGCCGCTGAAAACTCCGGATACTCACGGACCGCCTTCTCCAGTTCCTGAATCGCCTTTCCGAGATCAGGACTCCGCGAACTCAATTCGTCGTTGGCCCGGTCAAACGCGTCGCGGGCTCTTCTTGGCGCGCTCAGGGTGCTCAGACTCACTGTCGTGGCGGTCGAGTCCGATAGCCGCCGGACGATGATGACGCCGATGTCGGGGTTGTCGAACGCACCCCTCGTTCTCAGATTGATCGCATTCGACGCCAAGCCCGGCCGGGGGGCCAGTCTCACCTCACAACCGCTCAGACTGGCACGCCCCCTTCCCATCGAAGGGACCTCGTCGAGATTTTGAGACCTTCCCGGCGTCGCAACTCGGGCCGAGCCCTCGATCGCTCCCGTGGCACTGCCGCCGGCTCCCGGGTCCAGCCAGTCTTCGCTTCTCGAGGGCTCCAAGTCGAAGGTGAAGGTGCCGTCCGATCCGGTCAGAGTCTGCTGCCTGATACGACCGCTACAGACCAGGTCCACTTGGAGCAGATCGTTGGGGGGTTGGCCATCCTCCTCCAGCACGCGGCCCACAAGACTTACTGGTGATGTCTGGACATTTCGGGCTTGGGCCGACAAGGCGGTGAGACCCTGCGGCCAGGCGAGTAGGGCGAGTGTGCCAATCGCCGGGAAGATTCGAGTAAACATCGACCGTTTCCCTCCTCCGGGAAGTTGTCAGGGGGGCGCGCCTCGTGCCGGGCTTGGAACCGGACCCCGGCGGAAGTCAACCGATCCCTGAAACAATTATAGCGGCATTGGCAAGACCGGCTCCTTTCCGTGCACTTCCGATCTGTTCCAGGCCTTTCCGGAAAACAAAGTCGCAAAACGGTTGTCAGGATCGCGCGGCTTCGCAGGGAGGAAGTCGATAAATACTTTACTGTCATTGGCTTATCGGCTGTCAAGTGTATTCTCAGGCCACGGGCGGGTGGGCTCCGCCGGAGCCGAATCCCAGCCCAGCCCCAGACTCGGCAAATCGGAGGCTTCGAATCCGACGGCCGGCGACTCGACGCGGCGGGGCCGCCTCTTTGGTTGACGGTCCACCGCGTGCCGCGTGTCTTCCGTGGTGCGACTTGCCAATCCGATCGGATCGAATATCATCGGAAGGGAGGGAGCCGACAGGAACGTCGATTACGAGGTCATCGCAAATGGAGGCACTGGACAGATTTCACCAGGTTCTGGGGACCAGGAAACCGATCATCGCCATGGCCCATCTCGGGCCTTTGCCGGGAAGTCCGCTCTACGACCGCCAACGGGGTATGGAGGGTCTGGTTCAGGCGTTGTCCCAGGACATCGCCGCTTTGCAGGAAGGCGGCGTCGACGCCGTAATGTTCGGAAACGAGGGGGACCGACCCTACCTGACCAGGGCAACGCCCGAGAGCCTGGCGGCCATGGCCGCGATCATCGCGCGGGTGGTGCCCCTCCTTGAGATCCCCTACGGCGTCAACTACCTTTGGGATCCCGTGGCCAGTGTGGCTTTGGCGCATGCCGTGGGCGCGAGCTTCGTCCGAGAGGTCTTCACCGGCGCCTACGAGTCGGATATGGGTTTGTGGATTCCCGACGCGGGTGCGGCCCTGAGACTGAGGGCCGGCTTGGGTGATCGGACGTTGCTGCTATTCAATATCAATGCCGAGTTCGCGTCGCCTCTGGGACACCGGTCCCCGGCGGCGAAGGCGGAAAGCGCGGTCTTTTCGAGTCTTGCGGACGCCATCTGCGTATCGGGACCCATGACGGGGCAAGCGGTTGACGCCTCTGCGTTGCGCGAGGTCAAGGAGGCGGTTCCGGAAGTGCCCGTCATCGCCAACACCGGAGTCCGGGTCGACAACGTAGAGGAGATCCTGGGCGTCGCGGATGGCGTGATCATCGGGACGAGTCTCAAGATCGACGGGGTGACCTGGAACCCGGTGGATCCCGACCGGGCGCGTGCATTCATGGGGGTGGTCGAGGCGTTTCGCGGAGGTCCGCGACGGGCCGGGTCCGCCACTTCCGGGCCCCGAGGATGAAGACCGGTCGAGGGAATCAAATGACGGGGACAGTGAGCCTCCAGAAACGCCTCCGGACGCTATTGTTGGCCCTTCCGCTTGCCCTCCTGTGGACCGCGTGTGCGGAGCAGGCGGACCGATACACCATCCCGACGGTCGTAAAGTTGATCGGGGTACAGTGGTTCAACCGGATGGAGGTGGGCATTCAGAGATTCCAGGAAGAGACCGGCCACAACACCTACATGCTGGGGCCTCCCCGGGCCGACGCCGCCCTCCAGGTGCAGATCCTGGAGGACCTGATCGCGCAGAGGGTCGACGCCATCGCCGTCGTGCCCTTCTCCCCCGAGACGCTCGACCCGGTGCTTCGAAAGGCCATGGATCAGGGAATTGTGGTCGTCACCCACGAAGCCTCGAACCAGCGGAGCTTCGACTATGACCTGGAGGCGTTCGACAATCACGCTTATGGGGCCCATCTCATGGACGCCTTGGCATCCTGCCTCGGACAGGAGGGGGACTACGCGGTCTTCGTCGGGAGTCTTACCTCCAGGACACACAACGAATGGGTCGACGCCGCCATTGCCCGCCAGGAGGAGCGGTATCCCCGGATGAGCCTGGTCGGCGGCAAGAACGAGTCTTATGACAACCAGCAGAACGCGTACTCCAAGACGCAGGAGTTGTTCCGCACCTACCCTGGGGTGAGGGGCTTCCTCGGCAGCGCGTCGACCGACGTCGCCGGAATCGGCTTGGCGGTCGAGGAGCGTGGCCTGGAGGAACAAACCTGCGTGGTCGGGACGAGTCTTCCATCGGTTTCGGGCCAGTACCTCGAAACAGGGGCGGTCGACATGATCAGCTTCTGGGATCCGGCAGATGCCGGTTACGTCATGAACATGATCGCCCTGAGGGTCCTCGAGGGCGGCCAGATCCGGACGGGCGACGATTTCGGGGTCCCGGGCTACGAGAATGTGGTCGTTCGCGACCGCGTGGTCTATGGTCAGGCCTGGGTGGACGTGACTCGGGAGAACGTCGAGGACTACCCGTTCTGATCTCCCGGGTTGCCCGCAATCTCTCGTTTGGCGTGGAGCGGTCGGCTTGCAAGTCGGCCCGGGAATCGAGAGGCGGGTGGAGGTTTGTCTCCGCAGGGCGGGAAAGCGGAACGGGATGTCCAAAGCGGTACTTGTCGAGGTCCGGGAACTCGAGAAATCGTTCGGCGCCGTGAGGGCGCTGGACGGGGTAAGCTTGGCAGTCCAATCCGGGGAGGTCCACGCTCTCATCGGGGAGAACGGCTCCGGGAAGTCGACTCTTATCAAGATCATCGCGGGGGCGGTCGCCCCCGACCGGGGAGCGATTCGGATCGATGGCGAGGCGTTCCGTCGGCTCTCGCCCATCGACGCGATCCGTCACGGCATTCAGGTGATTTTCCAGGATTTCTCGCTGTTCCCGAATCTCAGCGTCGCCGAGAACATCGCCCTGAACAGCGAACTGTCCAAGGGACGGATTATGGTGGACTGGCGGGAGGTGCGAAGAATCGCCGTCGCCGCGGTTCAGGAGTTGAACGTCGATCTCGACCTCGACGCCTTGGTCGAGGATCTCCCGGTCGCCGGAAAGCAACTGGCGGCGATCTGTCGGGCGCTGTTGCAGGATGCTCGTCTCATCATAATGGACGAGCCGACCACCGCGCTTAGCCGCAAAGAGGTCGAAGCCCTCTACGTGGTCATCGAGAGACTTACGCGAAAGGGCGTCGCAATCCTTTTCGTGAGCCACCGCCTCGACGAGGTCTGCCGGATCGCGGATCGCATTTCGGTTCTCAGGAACGGGCGCAAGGCCGGGGAGGGCGAGGCCGGGAAATTCGACCCCGTGAGTCTCGCCCAACTCATGACCGGTAGGCGTCTGGACCGGAGCGGGAAGCGCGCCTCGAGTGAGTGGGCGTCGGAAGGGCCCGCCTTGTTGAGGGTTGGGGGACTGGGTCGCGAAGGCGGCTACAGCGACATCTCTTTCGATATGGGACGCGGCGAGGTCCTGGGTCTGACGGGGCGTCTGGGGTCGGGCCAGACGGAGCTGGCGCTGGGCCTGTTTGGGCTGCTGCCCTATCATCGCGGTCGAATCAGCATCGCCGGACAGGAGGTGGAGATCCGCCATGTTGGCGACGCATTGAGGCTGGGCATCGGCTACGTCCCCGAGGATCGATTGACCGAGGGCCTGTTCCTCGGACACTCGGTCGGGACGAACTTGGTGGTCGGTCTGCTGGAGAGGCTGGCCAGCGCCCTGGGATGGTCGGATAGGAGGGCGACAAGGCGGCAGATGTTGCGGTGGGCCGATGCCGTCGGGATTTCCGCCCCTGTGGTCGACCATCCCGTGGGCAGCCTCTCCGGCGGCAATCAGCAACGGGTGGTGCTGGCTCGTTGGCTGGCGGTTTCCCCTCGCGTCCTGCTTTTGAACAACCCCACGGCGGGCGTCGACGTCCGGTCCAAGTATGACCTTCATCAGATGATCCGGGAGGAGGCCCGCCGAGGCACTGGGGTATTGCTGATATCCGACGATCTTCCCGAACTGCTGGATAACTGCCACCGGATCCTGCTGATGCGGAATGGAAGGATTGAGGAGGAACTGAGAGGTGATCGACTGGACGAGCACCAACTGTATCAGCGCGTCACGGGTGATCGATGATCGGCGGGACGCGGTTCGGGACTCGACCGAACGAGCTTCTGGTGGCCCTGGCCATCCTGATCCTTTCCCTCGTAATGGGTCTGGTCAACCCGGCCTTCTTCAGTCTGGACAATTTATTCGACCTGCTGCGCGGCAGCATCGTGATCGGAATTCTCGCCCTCGGTGTGATGATCGCCCTCGTATCCGGCGGCATCGACGTCTCCTTCACCGCCATTGCCGCCTTCAGCTTCTACACGACCACCCGGCTGCTGGTCGACTGGGGGTACGACGGGAACGTGGCGGTCGCTTTCCTTCTGTCCGGGCTCCTGGGGCTGATGCTGGGTTGCCTCAACGCCCTTTTCATCTCGCTGTTTCGATTGCCGACGCTGATTGTCACCCTGGGCACGCTCAGCCTCTTTCGCGGCTTTCTGTTGACCTTCGTCGGCAGCGACTACATAACCCGCCTTCCAGCCGGGATGATCGAGTTCTCCCGGCTGAGTCTCTGGAGCGGAACCACGGCCGCGGGCGCGTCCTACCGTCTTCCCCTCGCCTTCTTGCTCCTTGTGGCCGCGGCCGTCCTGACCGCCTTCATCCTGCGCCGCACTCTCCTCGGCCGCGGCATCTATGCCCTTGGTGGCGCGCCCGAGGCCGCGGAAAGAGCCGGCTTCAACGTCCCCTTCCTGCAGTTTTTCATTTACAGCTATATTGGGCTTCTGGCCGGTGTGGCCGGCCTGGTCCACGCGAGCTTGGCGCGCATCGCCAACCCCTTCGACCTGGTGGGCATGGAGTTGAACGTAATCGCCGCCGTTGTGCTGGGCGGGGCGCGGATAACGGGTGGGCACGGGACGGTGATCGGCACACTGCTCGGCATCGGTCTCGTCGTGGTCATCAATAACAACCTCATCCTCCTCGGCATTCCGGCGTACTGGCAGAAAGTGCTGATCGGAATCCTCATTCTTCTCGGGACCGGTCTTCCCGCCCTCGCGGCCGGAAGAGGGCGGGCCCGGCGGGGGGTCGTCCATGAGGGGTGAGGCGGGGAGCGGGGTCCGGGACAACTATCTCGCGCGACTACTGGCCGTAACCGGGGTGATCTTCGTCGCCATGAGCCTCCTGAATCCGCGGGTGTTTCTGGGGCCCGCCAACCTGAGATCCATGGCCTTCCAGTGTCCGGAGTTCGCCCTCCTGGCCCTCGCCGTGATGCTGACCATGCTCACCGGGGGCATCGACCTCTCCATCGTCGCCACAGCACTTCTGTCGGCCACTCTGGGGGTGCTGTTGATGGGGTCCTTCCCGGCGCCGCCGGACGGTTCGATTCCGCCCCTTGTCGCAGTTCTCTCCGCCTGTGCGCTTACAGTCCTTGTCGGCGCGCTGGCCGGTCTGATCAACGGGATTCTGGTCGCCGTGGTGCGGATCTCGCCGATTCTGGCCACCCTGGGGACCATGCAATTGTATTCAGGGGCGGCCGTGGTGCTGACCGGAGGCACGACCATCTTCGGTTTTCCGGGGCCCTTCGTGTACCTCGGAAACGGCAGTCTGGCGGGCATCCCCTTGCCTCTCGTCCTGTTCGGCGTGGCCGCAGGGGCGACTTCGATTCTTCTCGGGCGAACCGCTTTCGGCCAGCGGGTGTATCTGACGGGGGACAATCCCAGGGCGGCTCGATTCGCGGGCATCCAGACCCGGCGCGTCCTGGTCCGAGTGTACCTCCTCAGCGGACTGCTTTCCTCGGTGGCCGGGATCATCATGGCCGCCCGGACCAACTCGGTGAACGCCGAGTACGGCGCCTCCTACCTGCTGTTGGCGATCCTGATCGCAGTGCTGGGGGGAGTGAATCCCTCGGGCGGCGCCGGCCGGGTTCTGGGTCTCGTCCTGGCGGTCGTCTCCCTGCAGTCCCTGTCCAGCGGCTTGAACATGCTCCGCTTCAGCAGCTTCGCCAAGGAGATGGTCTGGGGAGCACTCCTTCTCGGAGTGATGTGCGCGAAGCGGTTGGGTGAACTGAGACGGAGGCGCGGCCAGTGAGGACGAGCGCGGGGCCTCGGAGTCTGAGCGACGCGCGGCCGCGGCCTCGTCCGCCGGGGTCGCGGGTGGTGTGCGGACGAATTTCCTGTCGAGAACTTGAACGCCTTGCCATGGGAGGAGACGTATGGCCAAATTGAAGCAACTGTTGCACGACATGGTTCTCATTCCCGCTCTGTCCGGCTACGAGGCGCGTATGACCGAGTACCTGGCCGGCGCCCTGGATCCCCACGTGGGCGAGTCGCGGATCGACTCGCTGGGCAATCTCATCACCACAATCCGGGGACGGGATCCCAAAGCTCCCCGAGTGATGGTGTTCGCCCACATGGACCAACTGGGATTTGTGGTCCGGCGGATCGAGTCTTCCGGACTGATCCGGTTCGAACGGCTGGGAGGGATACCCGAAAAGGTCCTCCCGGGAACCCGGGTTCTTGTCGAGAGTGAGAACGCGACCCTGTTGCCGGGGGTCATTGGAATCAAGGCCCACCACGTCACAACCGCGGAGGAGAAGCGGGCGGTCACGCCCTACGCCGATCTATACATCGATATCGGCGCCGACTCCGGGGAGCAGGTCCGCGAGTTGGGCATCGAGGTCGGCTGCCCGGTGGTGTACGAGCCCCGATTCACGGAACTGTGCGGCGACCGCGTCGCGGCCTCGTCGATCGACGACCGGGGCGGATGCGCGGTGTTGGTCAAGCTCGCCGAACATGGCCGAGACGGCGGGTGGGACGCGACGGTACACCTGGTGGGAAGCGTCCAGGAGGAGTTCAACCTTCGAGGCGCCATGGTGGCCGCCAGGGCGTTGAAACCCGACATCGCCATTTCGGTCGACCTGATGGTCGCGTCGGACACTCCCGATATGCAAGGCCGGTCCGACTTGGCCCTGGGAGGCGGCCCCGTCCTCGGCATGTACAGCTTTCACGGTCGGGGAACCCTAAACGGAACGCTGCCCCACCCCAGCCTGGCCCGCCACTTCCGGCGCGTCGCGCGGGAACGGGGCCTCCCGCTGCAACGTAGCGCGCACCTGGGGTCGCTCACCGACTCCTCCTACGTGCAGTTGGTCGACACCGGGATCCCCTGTGTCGATCTCGGATTCCCCGTTCGCTACACGCACACGCCTATCGAAACCTGCGATGTCGGGGATCTGGAAAGACTTGTTTCGCTTCTGACGGCGGGCCTCGCCGGTTTCTCCGCCGGGTTCGAGCTGTCCCGCTCGGCGAGGTGACGGCGGCGCGCCCGCGCCGACGGGGGAATGGGCATGGACTATCTTCTGGGCATCGACATCGGAACTTATGGATCCAAAGGCGTCCTGACCAACACCGAGGGGGATGTTGTGGCTTCGCACCAAGTCCCTCACGACCTGTCGATCCCCCGACCGGGCTGGGCCGAGCATGACGCGGAACGGGACTGGTGGGGAGACTTCCGCCGCCTGTCTCACGCTCTTCTGGAGAGGAGCGGCGTCGACCCCGGGCGAATTCTGGCCGCCGCGTGCAGCACCATTGGACCCTGCGTGCTACCCGTGCTCGAAAACGGCAGTCCCCTTCGAAAGGCCATCCTTTACGGGGTCGACACCCGGGCCGGGGCCGAAATCGACTTTCTGGCCCGGTCGATCGGAGACGAGGAGATTTTCCAGCGCTGCGGCAACGACCTCTCCGCCCAGGCGGTGGGTCCAAAGATCCTCTGGCTCCGGAACCACGAGCCCGAGGTCTACTCGCGGGCCACCATGTTTGTCTCCGGCACGTCCTATCTGGTCTGGAGGCTCACCGGCGAGTGGGTGATCGACCACTACTCGGCCGCCAGTTTCGTACCTCTTTACGATCCGGAGCGCGGCGGGTGGAGCGAACTACTCTGCCGGGGGATTGTCGACCCGGGGCGGCTGCCCCGGATCGCCTGGACGACGGATATCGCGGGAAAGGTGACTCGGCGGGCGGAAGCCGAGACCGGCCTGCCCGCCGGGTTGCCGGTCATTGTCGGAACGATCGACGCGGCCGCCGAGGCCTTGAGCGTGGGGGTGGTCGAGTCGGAGCGAATGATGGCGATGTATGGCTCGACGCTGTTCATGATCGCGGTCGTCGGCGAGCGCCTGGCGGACCGCCGCCTCTGGTCGGCGCCCTATCTGTTTCCGGGATCCCACGCGTTGATGGGTGGCATGGCGACGGCCGGGAGTCTGACCCGCTGGTTCCGGGACCGATTCGCGCGGGACCTAATGGACGGGGAGGGCGAGCGGTGTGAGGACGCCTATCGGCGCCTCGCGGAGGAGGCGGGGCGGGTAGAGCCCGGGGCCGCCGGCCTCGTGGTCCTTCCCTATTTCAGCGGAGAGCGGACACCGATCAACGATCTGCGGGCGCGGGGTGTTATCTTTGGCCTCACCCTCGCCCACAGCCGTGCGCATGTCTACCGGGCAATCCTGGAGTCAGTGGGCTTCGGCGTTCGCCACCACCTGGAGGTCTTCGAGACGTTGGGAACCCGGATGCGCTCGATCCGCGCCGTGGGGGGAGGCACGAAGAACGATCTCTGGCTTCAGGTCGTGAGCGACATCTGCGGCCGCCGACAGGAGGTACCCTCTGTGGAAATCGGCGCCTCCTACGGCGACGCCTTCCTGGCCGGCCTGGGGGTTGGCGTGTTTTCAAGCGGAGGGGACATCTCCCGCTGGATTCGAGAAATCCGTCCGATCGATCCCGATTCGAACGTTGCCGGACTGTACACTCGCCGGTACCGGACTTACCGCCTCCTGTATCAACATACCCGCGAACTAATGCACGAACTGTCGCGGGAGGAGTGGGCGTCGTCGCCGTAACTTGATTAAGTGGAGCGGGAACTCCGATCCGGGCTCGAACGTCTCGTCCTTTCCACAGGTGAGGCGAAGGCGGGAGGGCGAAGGTCAGCCGGTGCCGGTCGCAGTGAGCGGATCGGCGAGAACCGCCAGGGCCTCTTCCTCGCTCATCACGGGGTTTTCGTGGCGAACGCCGATGGCGTCGGTCATCCATCCGAAGGCCTCGGTGATATCCACCAGTCCCAGCCGCGCCTCCGAGGTTCCCGCTCCGTACAGGGCGATTGGAACGGGACCGGCCGTGTGCTGCCCGGCCACATAGTGCACGTTCAGGTGATCCGGCTCCCAGTAGCTTTCGCCCGCCGCGACGACCCAGGCCAGCGAGTTGTCCGGCTGTTGGTGGTAGGCGGTCGGATGCCAGATGCGGGGATCGCCTTCGATCGCGTCGACGACCATACCCGCCTCCTCCTCGCCAAGCGTCACGCCGAGAAGTTCCAGCGTCACCTCGCGGACCTGCGACGCCTGCGGAGATCGCCCAAGTTGCCCGAGAACGAAATCGTACGACGCTTTCCGCGATGCGATGAGATCGAAGGCGGGCGACGACCGATGGTAGTTCCTGCCGATCCCATAGATCGCGGCTCCCCCCGTCCCGTGATCGCTGCCCATGATGACGAGCGTGTCGGGGTTGCGGTCGGCGAAGTTCATGATGACCTC
>CAYRCA010000015.1:17879-19063 GCA_964422565.1 uncultured Acidobacteriota bacterium
TCGCTGAGGATCCGGTGATGGTCGAAGGCGAGACTGCGCGGGTTGGCGAGGGTCTCGTCCGCCGCCAGGACATCCCACAGCATCGTTCCGGGATCGTTGCTGTGGTTCGCGTGATCGATCCGTCCGGCCTCGACTTGGGCGACGAAGCCGTTGCGGCCGCCGGACAATAGTTGCAGTCCCTTGCGGGTCATCTCGGCGAGACTGGGCCCGCCCGCCCCCTGAAAGACGCGGTCGATCTCGTAGGGAAGGTGCGAGGCGGTAAAGGTCCCCAGAACCTTCGATCCGTTCAGCCGATCTAGATTGTCGTCGGTTCGAGCGATCGCGTAGCCCTTCCGAGCAAACTCCCCGAACACGTCGCGGCCGTCACTGCGCGCGTCCGGATCGAAGTGGCGTGCCCCGCCGCCGAGGACCACGTCGGGCAGCAACTCCAGGTACTGGACGGCGATTTCGTCCTCTTCGGAGCGGTTGATGACGTGCGCGGCGAAACCGGCGGGAGTCGCGTGAGTGACGCGGGTCGTCGTGATCAGGCCGGTCGCCTTGTCCGCCGCCCGGGCCAGTTCCAGAACGGTCGCCAGCCTGCGCCCGTCGGGGAAGACGCCGATGTTCGCGTTGGCGGTCCTGCGCCCCGTGCCCCACGCTGTGGCGGCGGCGGCGGAATCGGTGACCACGCTGGTCAGGCTATGCGACATCATGCTGCCCGATCCACCGAGCGCGAAAAGCCTCTCCAGGGCGAGAGTCCTTCCCTGGTGGCGATGCGCATAGTGCTGCGCGACCGCGAAGTCCTCCCAACCAAAGCCGTCGTAGACGAAGAAAATGACGTTCCTCGCGCGCCGGATTCCGCGATCCGGGCGGACGATCTGTGCCTCGCCGAACGGCGAGGCAACCATAGTACTCAGTCCGGCAAACGTTGTTCCTGCCAGAAAATCACGTCGTTTCATGAAAGTGTCTCCAGTTGGGAAGCCTTCCCGCAGGGGAGCGTTCTCCCTTGCGGCGGTCCCGATGAGTCCCCCCGCCGCACCGACCGCGCCCGAATGAGAGGTCGCGGTCCAGCTCTGGAATTCACCGAAGCCGAGCGCGCGTCACGTCGAGATTCTCACATCCTTATCCGCGAAATCCAGCCCAAAAGGTTAGTGTGCCCTGTTAATCGAGGAGGGGTCTGAGGAGGGCACGAGGAGCACGAGGAG
>CAYRCA010000016.1:0-9748 GCA_964422565.1 uncultured Acidobacteriota bacterium
TCTGGGAGCCGGCACGATCCTGACCGCTTCTATTCCGGTGTACGACCTGGTTCGGGGGGAACGTCTGACGAGGTCTTCCGGGGTTCCCCTGGTTATTCCGGAGGGTGCGGTGGTGGTCCCCGGGGCGCGCGCCGTCGGGCGTTCGGACTTCGCTCGTGAGCACGGTCTGTCGGCGGCGTGCGCGCTGATCGTCAAGTACCGGGACGACCGAACCGACGCCGCGACGGCCCTGGAAGAGTTCTTGCGCTGAAACGACCTCGGAACCCGTCTTTCTGGCTTGTCCGACTGGTCTGACGAGTCTGACGGTCTGACGGTCTGACGTGACGGCGGGCCATTTGCGGGGGCCGCGTTTTCGCGGTACACTGGGAATTCTTATCCGGTGGGGCTGTAGCTCAGTTGGAAGAGTACCTGAATGGCATTCAGGGGGTCGTGGGTTCGAATCCCATCAGCTCCACCAATCTACCCATATCGCCCTTCGATGTAGTCCGCTGTCTCCCGGCGCGCCGGGGTCACGAACATCTCGTCCGTGGGGCTGTGCTCGACCACTCTGCCCAGGAGCATGAAAACGCACTCGTCGCTGGCGCGTCTCGCCTGGGCCATGTTGTGGGTCACGATGAGGATGGTGTACCTACCCCGCAACGTCCACAGCAACTCCTCCACCGCTTCGGTCGCCCGGGGGTCCAAGGCCGAACAAGGCTCGTCCATCAGAAGAAGGGAGGGCTTGACCGGCAGGAGGCGGGCGATACACAGTTTCTGCTGCTCCTCCAGGGACAACTCGGTCGCCTTCCGGTCGAGGCGGTTTTTGACGGAATCCCAGAGCAGCACCTGTTCCAGGGCCTCCCGGGCCAGGTCGTCCGCCCGCGAACGCCGGAGCGCGCCTCCGCTGTGAATCCGGTAGCCGAACAATAGGTTCTCCCGAATGGAGATGGGAAGGGGGTTCGGTCGCTGAAAGACCATACCCACGAGTTTACGCAACTGGACGAGTTCAACCGAGGGCGCGAAGATGTCCTGCCCGAACACTTCGATCCGGCCGGTGGCGCGCACGTAGCCCAACCGTTCAATGATCCGATTGATGCTGCGAAGCAGGGTGGTCTTCCCGCAGCCGGAGGGTCCGATCAGGGACGTGATGATTCCCCGCTTGATCTCCAGGTCGACGTCGAACAGAGCCTGAAACGCGCCGTACCAGAGGTTCAGATTCTCCGTCTTCACGGCGGCCCGGTTATCCAAAGCGGCCCTCCACGTATCCACGGGTGCGTTCGTCCTGGATCGCCCCGTTGAAGAGGGCTTCGGTCGACCCGATCTCGACGCATTCGCCGTCCAGGAAGAAGGCGGTGCGATCGGCCAATCGGCGGGCCTGCTGAACGAGGTTCGTTACCAGGATGATCGTGACCTCCTTCTTCAACTCCTTAAGGACATCCTCGATCCGCATCGTTGTCACGGGATCGACGGCGATGGAGAACTCGTCCAGCAGCAGCAGGTCCGGGTTCTGAGACAGGGCGCGGGCGATCGTTAGCCGCTGTTGTTGGCCTCCGGAAAGAAGGCTCCCCAGAGACCCAAGCCGGTCCTTGACCTCGTCCCAAAGAGCCGCCCGACGCAGGCAGGTCTCGACGATTTCATCCAACTCCGCCCGGCTCCGGACACCGGACAGGCGGGGTGAAAGAGACACGTTGTCGTAAACACTCAGCGGCAGACCCACGGGAAGGGGAAAGACCACTCCGATGCGGCGGCGCAGGGCGTAGACGTCCCTCCATCGGCGGATATCGCGCCCGTCGAAGTGGATCACACCCTCGACGCGCATGTTCGACTCGAATTCGTCCATACGGTTCAATGTCCTCAGGAAAGAGGTCTTGCCGCTGTTGGCGGGCCCGATGATTCCGAAGATCTCGTGCTCCATGACCTGGAGAGAAACCCGGCGCAGAACCGCCTTCCTATCGTAGAAGATAGAAAGGTCGCGGACCTCGACGCTAGCGCCCGGAGTCGGACCCAGGTTCGGATCCTCCCCTACCATTTCTTTCTCCCCCTCAGATACATGCGGAAGGCGATCGACAAAGCATTCATCGCGAGGACAATGGCGATGAGGACCAAGGCCACGCCGTAGGGATATTCCTCGGGGACACCCGGCACCTGCGTGGAGATGTTGAACAGATGCAGAGACAGCGCCATCGTCTGATCGAAGACGCTCTGGGGCAGAAAGGGTAGGAAGAACGCGGCTCCGGTAAACATGATGGGCGCCGTCTCTCCGGCGGTGCGCGACACCTCCAGGATGACGCCGGTGAGGATGCCGCTGACGGAGTTGGGCAGGACCACGTGACGAATCGTCTGCCAGCGCGTGGCGCCCATGTTCCAGCAGGCCTCGCGAAAGGCCCTCGGCACCGACTGCATGGCTTCCCGGGTCGAGACGATGACGACGGGAAGGGTCATCACTGCCAGGGTGAGGCTGGCCGCCAGGATGCTAGTCCCGAATCCGAAGAAGAGCACGAACGCCCCGAGACCGAACAGCGCGTGGACAATCGACGGCACTCCGGCCAGGTTGATGATGGCGAGGTTGATGGCCCGGGTCAACCAGTTGTCCGGCGCGTATTCGCTGAGGTAAAGAGCGGCGGCAACGCCAACGGGGACTGAGGCGAGCAACGCCACGGCCACCAGCCAAATCGTTCCCACCAGCGGCGGAAAGATCCCTCCCGCCCTCATGCCGTCGCTCGGGTCTGTCAGCAGGAAATCGATGCTGAGGACCGAACCGCCCTTGTAGATCAGAATGCCCAGAACCGCGAGGACCGGAAGGATCAGAAGGGCCGTCATCAGCAGGAAGAGCGTCCGGAACAGTCCCTGTACTCTGCGGTTTCGCTGGTTGAGACGGGTCGCCTCGAACATCGGATCACCTTTTCCGCACGCCGCGAACCACCAGATCCGCGGTCAGATTGATCACGAAGGTCACCACGAACAGAAGGATTCCCAGAGTGAAGAGGACCCGGTAGTGATCGGAACCGACGGCCGTCTCGCCGAGTTCGGCGGCGATCGTGGCGGTCAGGGCCCGAACCGAGTCGAACACGCTGGCGGGGAGGTTGATGGAGTGTCCGCTGGCCATGAGCACGGCCATGGTCTCGCCAAATCCCCGGCCTACGCCGAGAAGAACCGCCGCCACCAAGCCGTTTCTCGCGGCTGGCAGGACTACCCGGAAGACGATCTGCCACTGAGTCGCCCCCAGCGCCTCGGCCGCCTCCCGGTACGCGTCGGGGACCGCCTTGAGGGCGTCTTCGGCGATGGTGGTCATGATGGGAGCCGCCATCAGTCCGAGGATGATCCCGGAGTTGAGGACGTTGAGACCCACGGGAACATCAAAGGCTTCGATAATCAGCGGGTTCATAATGGTGAGGCCGATGAAGCCCCAGACGACGGAGGGGATGGCGGCCAACAGCTCGACCAGAACCTTGAGCGATTCGCGCATCTTGCCCGTTGCGAACTCGGCGATGAAGACGGCCGCGCCCAGCGAGAACGGCACCGCGAGCAACATGGCCAGACCGGTGACGCTCGCCGTCCCGGCGATCAGCGCCAGGGTGCCGTAGGTGGGGTTGTGCTCGGAGGTGGGCGCCCAGCGCGGAGATGCAAAGAACTCTCGGACGTCCAAGGTGTTGACCACGAAGCCGAAACCCTCGACGGTGATGAAGACGAAGATGCCGACGATGAAGACGATGGCGGAGACGCCGCCCAGGAAGACTACGATCTGAACGGCCTTGTCGACGTACCACGCGGCGTTTCGCGCATCGCGGATTTCGGCGGCTGCCGGCGCTCTGGAAGCCATGATCAGTCGGCACCTCGAAGGATCTCGACCAGGTGATCCAGTTTGCCTCCGAGTTCGTGATAGAGCCTCTCCAGATCGACGTCCCTCGCCGCCCGAGCGTCCAGTTCGGCCTCCACGTCGGTCCAGTCGAGGAAAACCGTGTGATAGGGCATCGGAGGCAAGTCCGTTTCCGCCAATCCCAGGTTGACGACGATATCGAAATCCCGAAGATTTGTGGCGAGGGAATCAACCGGGAGTCGGGGCACGTCCCGCAGTGGGTGACCGTGTCGGTCCAGGAAATCGACCAGATTCCCGGGCAGCGGGCCTTCAACATCCGGGGCCGCCAGGAAGTATTCGATCCCATTCCGGTAACCTTTGCGTCCGAGGGCGGCCGCCATTGTGGCGCGAAGACCCTGATCCCGATCGACAAAGACGATCCGGAACGTCCTTGGTGGTTTGACCTCGCCGGTGGCGGCGAAGATCGAATCTTCGCAGATGTTCTTGGCCTGATCGACGACCCGCCCCAGCCGATTGAACACGTTCAGCAGGCCGAAAAGATCCCGCAAGGGCCGCGTGCCGCGTTTGCCCTCGCGAAGCAAGTTCTCGAAGAACTCGTCATAGGCCCTAGAAAGGGGCGAGGCCATCTCTTTGGTTGTTCGCGCCAGTTCCGCGTCTACCGTCAGGAAAGCCTTCACGGCCTGGTCCAGGGTGGTTCCGGCCTGATTTGCGAACAGTTCGAGATCGCGCCGAACAGGGTTTGGCGGGGGCCCCGACAGCTGCGCCGACTCGCGGCTGATCGATACCGCATAGTCGCCGATGCGCTCCAACGCGATATTCAGCTGAAGAACCGAGGAGATATAGCGCAAATGGCCCGCGCTCGGCAGGTGCCTGGCCACGAAAGCGTGACACTTGCGGTTCAAGTCCACCACCCGCCGATTCACAACCTGGTCCTCGAGAATTGTCAGATAGGTTAGATCCAGGTCGGCCGTCAAAAGAGCTCGAACCGAGGATTCCAAAGCCGTCCGCACGGCGTCGCCCAGCGACCCCACAGCCTCGCGGATACCGTCGAGGTCCCTCTGTAAGCGCTCCTCGTATGGACTCATCCGTTTCTTCCCAACCTAACCAATCGCCGGGTTGTGAGCGGGTCGAGGGAACCGACCGCCGCAAGGGCAAGACATCAGTTGCACACGGACGGTCGAATCGGGGCGTAACCCTTCTGCTCCACTATGCATTGCCCCGCGTCGCTCAAGATCCAGTCCAAATACTCCTTGACCGCCCCCCGAGGCGGGCCGGCGGTGTACATGATCAGAGGGCGGGCGATGGAGTAGCTGCCGTCCACGGCGGTCTGCTCGGTCGGGGCGACGCAGGGCTCGCCGGCGGCTCTGGCGACACAGGGAATCTTGACGCCGGGCGTCGCGTATGCCAGTCCGCTGTATCCGATGGCGCAGGGGGTCTTCGAGACCAGATCGACGACATCCTTAGAGCCGTGCATGTCTCTCGATCCAAGCTTGTAGTCCCGATCCCAGCCGAGCACCGCGTCTTTGAAGTAGATGTAGGTGCCCGAGTTGTTTTGCCGGCTGACCGGAACGATGGTGTCGCTACCGCAACCCGGGACCTCGACGCCCAGGTCCGCCCATCTTTCGGTCTTCCCATGTTCGCCGTATATCTCTGCGAGCTGCTCAAAGGTCAGCGATTCGATGGGGTTGTTGGGATGGAGGTAAACCGCCAAGGCATCGTAGCCAACGATGAACTCGACCGGATCCGCGCCGTTGCGGCGCGCCATCTCCAGTTCATTTTCCTTCATCTTTCGACTGGAGTTGGCGATGTCGACGGTTCCGTTGATCAACGCGGAGATGCCCGTGCCCGATCCCCCTCCGGTCACCGCCACCGCGATGTTGCCGTTGACCTCCCGATAGGCTTCCGCCCATCCCTGCGCCACGTTGACGAGGGTGTCGGACCCCTTGTTCTGGATCAGCACTCTCGTCGCGCGATCCGATCGGGAGCAGGAGACGCACAGCAGCAGAACGATGAACAGAAGGTAGTTTGTTCGCTTCAACATAGCAACGCCCCAAGTATCCCAGCTCAGGGTTAAGGGAATGTGAAGAAGTCGAAAAACTTGTGTCAAGAATCGGTAACGACGCGCTTACGGAGGCGGGACGCGAAGGCTCAGTTGGGGGAGTGCGGCGCGCCGACGGAATCCGATGGGATTGAGGTGCGGCATTAAATTAACAATCGGAAAGAATCGACCGCGCGTCGTGCGGTCGAGAAGGATCGTCCGTCACCGCTCCCGCAGCTTGTAGCCCACGCCGCGCACCGTTGCGATCATCTCTCCGGCGGAGCCGAGCTTCCGGCGGACCGCGCGGATGTGCACGTCGACGTTACGATCGATGATGAACGCCGAACCCTCGGTGATCTCGTCGATCAGCCGGTCGCGCGTCAAGACCCGTCCCGGGTTGGAGGCCAGACACCGGAGCAGCCTGAACTCGGCTCGCGTCAGCTCGACGGGTCCTTCGCCCAGCCGCACCTCGTGCCTGAGACTGTCGACGGTCAGAGGGCCCACTCGGATCCGTCCTCCCTCGGGGGATTCGCCTGCGGTTCCGGCGGGTTCGACGACTCGTCTCAAGACGGCGCGCACCCGCGCCAATAGCTCCCGCACCTTGAAAGGCTTGCCGACATAATCGTCGGCTCCCAGCTCAAGGCCCACAACGATGTCGCTCTCCTCGCCCTTGGCGGTGAGCATCACAATGGGAATCCGACTCGTCTCCCGAGAGCTTCTCAGCATTCGGCACACTTCGAGGCCCTGTATTCCCGGGAGACCGAGATCCAGCAGGATCAGCGAAGGCAGCCGGCTCTGCGCCAGATCGAGACCCGCCTCGCCGCTGGGGGCCGTCCAGACCTGGAACCCTTCCCGCTCCAGGTTGTGGCGCAACAGCTCCACAATGTCTTCGTCGTCCTCGATGACGAGCAGGGACGGCCGCGTCATAGCGCCCTCCTCACACCCCCGACTTGCCGCTCTCAATCTCGCTCCGAATCGGCGTGTGGAGCCGGAATCTCGAAGAATATGGAGGTCCCCTCCCGCGGCCGACTCTCCGCCCACACCCGGCCATTATGGAGCCGCACGATATGCTTGACAATGGCCAGTCCGATCCCGGTTCCCCCGGTTTTGCGCGACCGGTCCCTATCAACCCGGTAGAACCTCTCGAAGATCCGTTCCAGATGTTCCTCCGGGATGCCGACGCCGGTGTCCCGGACGCAAAAGAGGACGCTCGCCTCCTCCCGTTCCATTGAGACGGTGATTTCTCCGCTGTCGGTGTACTTGACGGCGTTTTCGATCAAATTGCGGAAGGCGCGCCGGATGTAGTCTCCCGCCGCAACGAACCGGTCCGAGTCGCACCGGGTCTCGTAGCGGAATCGAAGACTTTTGGTGGTGAACCGTTCGCCGAAGTCCCGGGCCACCTCCTCCATCAGCGCCCCGAACGCCACCTCGGTCAGGCGCAGCTGGTGTCCCTCACGCTCGAGACGCGCGAGGCTGAACAACTCCTCGACCATCTCGGAGAGCTGTACGGCGTTGCGATAAATCCGTTCGACGAATCCCCGGTGAACGGCGCCCATGTCCTCCTGAAGCAGGGTTTCGGCGTAGCCCTGGATCGAGGTCAAAGGCGTCTTGAGCTCGTGGGAGACGTTTGAGGTGAAATCCCTCTGCAGGGTCTCCAGGCGGCGAAGCTCCGTGATGTCGTGGAATACCACGACCACGCCGGCGACCTTTTCCGTCGGGCCGATGGGAGCGAACCGGGCCAGAAAGATCGACGCCGCATTGCGTACTTCCGCCTCGCGGGGGACGCCGGTGTCCAAAACCTCCCCGATGCGCTGGCTGACCTCCGGATTGCGAACGATCTCGACGGGCATCCTGCCGACCGGATCCACCGGCAGATCGAGCAGACGACGGAAAGCCGGATTGGTCCCCGTGATCCGGCCCCGCGCATCGGTCACCAGCACCCCTTCCGTCATGCTGTGGAGCACGGTCGTCAGATGGTTCCGCTCCGACTCGAGCAGGGCCAACTGCTGTTCCAGCCGAATCGACAGTTGTTCCATGCGACGCGCCAGGTCCCCCACCTCGTCGCGGGAATCCACGGGAATGTTCGAAAGAAAGTCGCCTCCGCTGATCCGGGTCGCCGCCTCGGCCAGTCGATCGATCGAGACGGTCAGACGCCGCGAGAGGATCCATACCGCCAGCCCGCCGACGATCAGAAGGATCACCGTAGCCGTCGTCAACCCTTGTCGCAGGCCCGCCGAAATCTCGTCATAGTCGTCCGGTCTCCGGGCCAGTCGGAGGACCCCTCGACCGTCGGGCAAGGGTCGCGCTACGTAGAAGGAGGATTCCCCAGTCGAGGCGCTGTAACGGTAGACATTGGGGGCTCCGCCCCGCGCCGCCTCGGCGATCTCGGGGCGGTCCCCATGGTTTTCCAGCCGGAGCAGAGCCTCTCCGGAGAAAGCCGAATCCGCCACCACCCGGCCCGTCCGGTCGACCACCGTGATTCTGAACGACGCGCCCTCGGTCAATCGATCAACCATCGCATCCAGTTCCGGGAGGTCGAGGTCGATCAGCGGCAGTATCACCTCCAGGTGATCCTCGAGGTTGGCGAGCATCATTTCCTGGAGGAACTCTCCGAGACGACGGTTCGTCCAGAAGGAGAAGACGCCGATCGAAAGGATGACGACCAGCAGGAAGGAGACCAACACCTTCAGTCTGAAAGACATAGGACGAATAATCGAACGATCGGTGATGCGAGGGGGCGACCAGGCCACCCATCCGGCATCCGGCTTTCAGCCCTCCCGAACCGTGTCCAGCCTATAACCGATCCCGCGCACCGTCTCGATACAGGCGGACTCGTTACCCAGTTTCTCCCGGAGCCGCTGGATGTGGGTATCCACGGTCCGGGCGGTCCCCCCGTAACGATAGCCCCAGACCCCCTCCAGCAGACTGTCGCGGGAAACCACCCGTCCCCTGTTCCGCAGAAGGAAACCCAGAAGGTTGAACTCGGTGTTGGTCAGGCGGACAGGGGCGCCTCGGACCAGGACTTCGTAGCGCTCGCCGTCGAGAGTGATACCGTCGCACCTGAGAAGGCCCGTCTCCGTCGGCGGGTCCATCCAGGCGAGCACGCGCCGAATCCGGAGGACGAGTTCGCGCACGCTGAAGGGTTTGGTTACGTAGTCGTCCGCGCCCAGTTCGAGCCCCAGTACCCGATCGACCTCCTCCCCCTTGGCGGTCAACAGGATCACCGGTATGTCGCGGGTCGCCGAATCGTCCTTGAGGCGCTTCAGAATCTCGATTCCGCTGACGCCGGGCAGCATGATGTCCAGAACGATCAGGTCGGGCTTCCGCAGTTGGACGATCTGAAGGGCCTCGTCCCCTCCGCTCGCGGCCAAACATTCCAGCCCGACCCGCGAAACGTTGAAGCTCACCAAGTCCAGAATATCCGGATCGTCGTCAACCACCAGTACGCTTTGCATCGTTTCCTCAGTCCGGCCGGATCCGCCGTTCTCGAAGCGCGTCGATGCGAACGCGCCCGAACCGCACGACCGACTTCTGGATTCCGCGCAGACTATCAGAGCTTTGTCACGGAAAGGTTACATCAGGATGAAACGCGCGAGAAGAAACCGTGAAGAAAGCGTACGACATCCCGGAAGCCCGACGTGTCACGGCGAGATAAAGTCGGCTTAACCGGTCTTTCACCGAACATTAATTCGCTGGTGACGGGATCGTAACGCCACCCTGCTATCTTGCCCCCAGCATCGGAAGAAGGGAGGTCAAGAGACTAATGAGTAGCTTCTTAAGGCGGCGACGGGGTCGCGGCGGCGCGGCGGCACTGGTTCTTCCGGCGGTGTTTTGGGCCTTGGCGGGGTCGTTGGCGGCCACCGATCCGGCGCCGCAGTACGGGACGATTACGGGCGTCGTCATCAATCTAGCCA
>CAYRCA010000016.1:9758-18926 GCA_964422565.1 uncultured Acidobacteriota bacterium
CCGACACGGCCTACACCGCCCGCCAGATGGGGTTGGTCTCCTTCTTGAGCAGGGTCACCGTGGAGGCGCTTCCCGCGGGGACGACCGCAGTGACCGATATGGACGGAATCTTCTCCCTGAGCGTGCCCCCGGGGCGGTACGGGCTGCAGGTGCGGCACGACGGCTACCTGGATCAGCGCGTTCAGGGGGTGGTCGTGAGTCCGGGCCAGACGATCTTCCAGGATGTCGGACTGAATCCCCTGGGGCTGGACTTGGGCTTGGTGACCGTCGAGGCGGAGGCCGAACAGGCCTCTCAAATCGCCTTGTTGGTCGAGCGGAAAATGGCGATCACGATTCGGGACAGCATCGGCCGCGAGGAGATCTCGAAATCGCCCGGTTCGGACGCGGCGGACCTGATGCAGCGCGTCACCGGAGTTTCGGTGGTCGACAGCAAGTTCGTTTACGTTCGGGGGATGGGAGAGCGTTACAGCAACACCATGCTGAACGGCGCCATCCTGCCCTCCACTCAGCCGGACAAGAGGGTGGTCTCCTTCGACCTGTTCCCCACCGGCCTGCTCGAGAACATCCGCACCGAGAAATCCTACACCCCCGACCAGCCGGGCGAATTCTCGGCCAGCCTGGTTCGACTCCAGACGGTCAATTTTCCCCGGCAGGCCATTTTGCGCGTCTCGGTGGGACAGGGTTACGGCTCCAACACGACGTTCAAGCCGTTCAATAGCTACTCCGGAGGAGGCCGAGACTGGTTGGGCTACGACGACGGCGCCCGCTCCCTGCCCTCGGTCATCCCTTCGGAGCGGGTCTTTCGGCGCTCGGCTTTCGGGACGAGCGGATTTACCGAGGCGGAACTTCAGGAGATGGGGAGGGCATTCAGCAACGTCTGGGAACCCCGCCTGCGGGACGCTCGTCCGAATCAGAAGTTCAGCCTGACCGCCGGGAACACCATCGGCAAACTGGGCTTTGTCTTTGCGCTTTCCTACGACCATCGACAACACCGTCAGTTGGAGCAAAGGACCACGTACGCCGCCACCGCCCAAGGCCTTGTGGTCAAGACGAACTACGGCTTCGATGTCAACAGCATGTCGGTGCGCTCCGGGCTGGTGGGCAATCTGGCCTACGAGATCAATTCGGGGAACCGGTTGATTCTGCGCAACTACCTGACCCGCGACACGAGCGACGAAACCCGTCTCTACGAGGGCTTCAGCGACACCATCGGCAACGACATCCGGAACACACGGCTTCGGTTCATCGAGGAATCGATCTACTCGGGCCAGCTCGCGGGGGAACATCTGGTGGGCCTGAGGGCGAGCGGTTTTCTGGAATGGAGGCTCACCTACTCCCGGACCTCCCGCGATGAGCCCGATATTCGAGAGGTCTTCTACCAGTTCAATCCCGTGGTGAACCAGTTCGTGTTGAGCGACGCCGGTCAGAGCAAGAGCCGCCAATTCTATGAAATGGCGGAGGACATGTGGGAGCCCGCCGTCGACTGGACCAATTTCTTCAACTGGAGCCGGTTTTCGGCGAGCGTCAAGGTCGGCGCGTCCTACCGGGATCGGGATCGATTCTTCGATGCCCGTCGATTTCGTTTCAGCCAACGCGCCGGGGTCCGCGACCTGGACTTCTCCCTGCCGCCCGAGGCTTTGCTGGCGCCCGAAAACATCAACCCCAACACTTTTGAGTTGATTGAGACCACGCGCAACACCGACCACTACGACGCCCGGCAGATCACCCGCGGTTTCTACGCGATGATGGACATTACCCTGGGTCCGAGGTGGCGGGCGGTCGGCGGCGCCCGCATCGAAAGCGATACCTTGTCGGTAACCACCTACAATCCTTTCCTTTCGGACCTCCAGCCTCTCTTGTCGGGCCTCTCCAACACCGACCTGCTGCCGGCCGCGAGCCTGATCTACAGCCTCGGCCGAAACATGAACCTACGCGCCGCCTTCAGCCGGACGGTCAACCGGCCCGAGTTTCGGGAGTTGGCGCCCTTCGAGTTCACCGACGTGGTCGACGGCATGGACACGGCGGGGAACCCCGATCTGGAGAGGGCCCGAATCCGAAATTACGACCTGCGCTGGGAGTGGTTCCCGTCGGCTCGAGAATTGCTTTCGGCGAGCTACTTCTTCAAAGACTTCGACCAGCCGATCGAAGCCGTGATCATTCCGTCGGCGAACCTCCGTCAAACATTCGCCAACGCCTTGGGAGCGCGGAACTCCGGCTTTGAGTTCGAGACTCAGAAAAACCTCGGGTTCCTCTCATCGAAGTTGGAACGGTTCGCCGTCCTGGCCAATTACACGCTCGTCGACTCCAACGTCGACATCAGGCCCGACCCGATCATTGCGGTCACATCGCTTTCCAGGCCGCTGGCCGGACAATCCCGGCACATCTTCAACGGAACGCTGGAGTATCAGTCGCCCGATTCCGGCATGGTGGCCCGCATCCTTTTCAACTACCAGGGTCGACGGATTTCGGATGTGGGAGCCAAAGGCCAGCCCGACATTTTCCAGGAGAGCTACCCCCGCCTCGACGCGGTCGTTATTCGTTCTTTGGGAAGGGCCTGGAGTCTGAAGGCGGGCGCGGACAACCTCTTGGATCGCGAGGTGCGCTACACTCAGGGCGACCTTCCGTTTCGCACCTTTTACACCGGCCGTGGATTCTCGGTCGGTGTCACCTATTCGTTTCTCGGCGGATGATCCTTTCTCGGGGTGAAGACACCCCAGACCAGTCAACACAAAAGGAGAAAAAATGCCCAAGAGACTTGTCTACCTGATCCTGCCCTTGTCCGCATTCCTGGTCCTTCAGGCCTTGGGAAAACGACAGTCCGTCCCATTGCCGGACGAACCGCCGTCCTTCGGCGTCCTGTCCGATCTGTCCCGCGGGCCCAAACCGACCGTCTACCTCCGAACCGACCGGGTCGCCTACCTTCCCGGACAGCAGGTCAACCTCCTGTTGGACATGGAGCCGAACGGTCACTTGGCCGGTAAGACTTTCTTTCTCTACCTGCAGAACGTCCAAACCGGCGAGATCCGCTATCTCAACGCTCGAGACGGCGTCCTGGAACCCGACGTGATCACCGACCTGAACGGTGATTCGGGCAATACCATCGCCGCTTACCCAATCCCCACGATTCAGGATTTCCACCTGTTCGGCGCCGGCGCGCTGGTCGACGCCACGCTCACGGCCTCGCCCGAACCGATCGGCACGCACCAGTTCGTTCTGGACGTTCGCGATGTGTCGGGCAGAAGGCTCTTTCGTCGGGCCTTCGCGCAGTTCACCATCGTTCAGCAAATCGTTCCGGTCACCCAGAACATCACTCAGAACACCACCTGGACGAACCGAAACGCCTACTTCCTGGAGGGCGTGACGGTCTTCGTGACCGAGGGCAACACGCTGACCATCGAACCGGGAACCGTCATCCTAGGCGAGGGGGCCCGCGCCGCCCTCGTCGTCTCCCGGGGAGCAAGAATCTACGCCGAAGGCACCTCAACCCGGCCGATCCTCTTTACCTCCGCCCAGGCGGTGGGTGAACGACGTGTCGGGGACTGGGGAGGCGTGGTCGTCAACGGCAACGCTCCCATCAACCAGCCCGGCGGAGAAGCCCAGGGAGAAGGCGATTCGGGCCCTTACGGCGGCGACGACCCCGACGACAACAGTGGTGTCATCCGCTACGTCCGGATCGAATTCGGCGGCGCCCGGTTCACGGAAAGCGACGAGTTCAACGGACTCGCCTTTCAGGGTGTGGGCCGCGGCACCATCACAGAGTACATTCAATGCCACAAGAACGCCGACGACAACCTGGAGTTCTTCGGCGGCACCAATGACGTGAAGTACGCCCTCCTGACCCAGGGCGGCGACGACGGTTTCGACTGGACCTTCGGCTGGAGCGGACGGGCACAGTTCGTGGTTATTCAGCATGACGGACGCGAAGACGGTCCCGACAGCCGGGGCATTGAGGCCGACAACGACTCGGGGGCTCAAGACGCCCAGCCTCGATCCACCCCTCAGCTTTACAACTTCACGGTGATCGGCGACTCCGTCAACCCCGGAACATTCAGCAAGGAAGGGGTCCTGCTGCGTCGGGGAACGGCGGGACGACTCTACAACATGATCGTCTGGGGCTGGCCGCTCGTGGGCGTGGACATCGACAATCTTGCCACGTTCAACCAGGCGGCAAACGACAATCTCGTGTTCGACAACTCGCTGTTCTACAACAACGGCGTCCCGAGCGGCCGGGGCAATTTCCTCGACGACTTCGCCGTGGGAGAGGACGCCGGCGCGCCCTTTACCACCCGGCAATTCATGACGGAGATCATGAAGTGGAATCGCGAGTACGATCCCCTTTTGCGGGATCCCCTGAGTTGGTTGAGCCCCGACTTCCGGCCCGTGCCGGAGTCGCCGGCCCTGGACCTGAACTATATCAAGATTCCGCCCGACGACGGCTTCTTCGAAACCAACGTCTTCTATCTGGGCGGCGTGAATCCCTACGACGACTGGACCCAGGCACCCTGGATCGCTTTTCCTCCGAACTGAGAAGCGCGGGGGAGAAGACCGGTTGGGGGCGCCACAGCCCCGGGGCCCCGCGCCCCGACCGGCGCCCGTTCATGTGAAAGTGCGCCATTCCAGGAGGAGATAACAACGTGATACTCAGAATACTCATCATGGGTTTCTTCATGACCGTCGCGGGGTTGGCCCAACAAACGGTTTACGTGCCGCAGATCGGCCACGGCGACGGTTTCGAGACCACCCTCAGCTTCATCAATCTTTCCGGTACGACGAGCCGGGCCGAGGTGCGGGCCTACACCGACAACGGCACGCCGCTGAACCTGCTGCTGCGGGCGGCCTCCCCGTTCGAAGACGCCCAAGCCGTTTCGGAGATGGGTTTGGAGACGGCCCCCCTCGGCTACGGGGCGCTCTCGACCTACAGTTTCAATCCGAGCGTGCAGGTTGGCTGGGCCGAGATCACCACCGAGGATTCGGTGGCGGTCGAGGTGGTGTTCAGCCGATACGCCGCCAGCCGGCAGCTGCTGACTTCCACCAGCGTCCTCCCGGGACCGTTGACGACGGAATTTTCGTTCATCGCCTTTGCCAATCCGGTAGCCCGAAGCGGTTTGGCGCTGCTCAATCCGCCCGACGCAGTCGCCACGGCGAACGTCGCTTTGCGGCTTTTCGACCGCTTTGGCTTTCTGGTGGGCGAACGGGTGGTTCCGCTCGCCCCGGGACGGAAGATCTCCCGTTTCGTAGACGAGGCGGAGTTGTTTCCCGGGCTGGAGGGACAGGACTTCTCGGGAACCGTCGAGGTGCGGTCCGACGTTCCGGTCGCCGTGATGCCTTTACGGGTGCAGGGGATCCACATCACGACCCAACTGGTTCACTCCCACCGCGAAGTCGACTAAAACGGTCGGCCTCGAGAGCGGAAGGGACGGCCTCTCTTCCCGGGCCGCTTCTCCGTCCGCCGGGCGGCCGGGCGGATCTATCCCGTGAGGTCGTCGACCAGGCGCTGGTTGATCGCAATCTTGTCGTCGCGGCGAAGCGAGCTGACGATGTTTTGAACGTAGGCGTTAAAGAACTCGTTGCGCTTCTGCTCGGTCAGTCGCTCCCCGAGGGAGGGCTTTTCCCGCTCGAAACGGGACTCATCCACGGAACTCTTCTCCACGACCTGAAAAACGAAATACTTGCCCGCCACCGGGATGGGGGTGCTGATGTCCCCCACCTCCAGCGAGAAGGCCTGATCGTGGACCTCGGGAGAGAACCGCAATCCGTCCTCGTCTATGGTGGCCCCCTTGCGAAACCAGTCGGTCTCCACGATAGGTAGGCCGTGGCGTCGGGCGACCGCCTCAAACTCTCCCTCGCTCAGCGCCTCGGCGAAGAATTCGTCGGCCCTTTCCATCGCCAGGGTCTCCCCGCGCTCCCGCCTGAACCGCTCCGCCACGTCGTCTCGGACCTCCTCAAAGCCGGGGATCCGCGAAGGAACGATCTCGTCCACGCGGACCAGGAAATGACGGCCCGCCGAGGGAAAGGGTCCGAGTATGTCGCCGACGCTTGCGGTGAAGACGCGACTGTCGAAGTCCGCGCCCAAAGTCACGGGGGCGCCCTCGAAACGGTCGAAAAGGGGCGTGGCCACAACCTCGAAGGAGTGACTCTCCGCGACTTCCTCCAAGGTGGCGCCCTCCCGGATCTCGGAGAGCAGGGCTTCGGCAAGTTCGCCGGAGCGCTCGTTGGCCAGTCTGACGCGCGCGTTGAACTCGGCGACCGGACGGCGGGTTGCGTCTTCGTGGCCGCCCGTCTTCTCGATCGTCTGGATGATGTGGAAACCGAAGGGAGACAGAACCGGTTCGCTCACCTGGCCCGGATCCTGAGCGAAAGCCACACTCTCGAACTCGGGCACCATCTGTCCCCGGCCAAAGAAGCCCAAGTCGCCGCCCCTGGCGGCGGACGCCGTGTCTTCGGAGTGCTCCCGGGCGAGTTCCTCGAAGTCCTCACCAGCGCGGATTCTCCGAGCCAGACCCTCCGCCCGCCGGCGGGCCTCCGGATCGTCATCGCCGGGGGGGACGCGAATCAGGATGTGCCGGGCCCTCACCTGCTCCTCGGCGGGCACATCGGCCAACTCCTCCTCGATGTCTTCCGGCGTGATAGCCACTTCGGTCGGCGGGACGAAGGCGGAAGTGTATGTGATTTGGCGGCGTTCCTCCTCACGGAACTCCTCGGGCCGCTCCTCGAAGAACTCGCGCAGTTGCTCGTCGGAGATCTCGGCCATACCGAGGGCGGCGGGGTCGAAAGCGACGTGGCGGACCCTGACCTCCTGATTCTCCTCCAGAAAGCTGCGGCGAACCTCATCGGGGGTGGCGACGATGCCGTCGGTGAGGATATTGCGCAGTTTGAGCGCCAGCAGGTCCCGACGCATCGCCTCCTCAAACTCCCGGGTGGAAAGATTGTTCATCCGCAGGATCTGCTTGTAACGTTCCGTGCCGATGAACGCCCCGTTCTCCTGAAAGAGCCGACTGATCTCGCCGATCAGCTCGTCGGGCGCCACGTCGAGACCCATCCGCTCGGCGGCATGGCTAGTGGCATATTGCTGGATTAGCTGGTTGAGGGCTTGCTGACCCACTCCGAGCTGTCTCACGATCTCCGGGTCGACCCGGTCGAGATTATACAACTCGCGGTAGGCTTCCAGCAGGCGGCGATAGTAGCGACCGAATTCGGAGGCTGTGATGGGGTTTCCGGCCACGACCGCAACCTCCTGGACTCCAACCCCGCCGGTGATCCCACCCGGCGTGTCGACGAAAAGGAGCACCGTCGTCACGCCCAGGGCCACAATGACGAGGAGCAGGACCCACTTCAGCCATTCTTTTCTTCGGCGAAACAGGGGAAGCATTCCGGCAATCCTCCGCGCAAATCCCAGAAAATTTCAGTATAGCATGGGCGGTGAGCGGTCTAAGGAAGGTGGGACGCGGTCCGCCCTTGCTCGCGGGGACGCGCTGATGGATAATCGTTTATCCCGCCGGAGGGCCCGGCTGCCGGGGAACAGGGGAGGGCCGTCACGGCGGGGATCTCCGGGCGACTAAGGACGCGATGAACCTACGTTCCATTTTTAGTATTTTCTCGAACGATCTGGCCATCGACCTGGGAACCGCCAATACACTGGTGTATGCGCGCGGCCGGGGCATAGTGGTCAATGAGCCTTCCATTGTCGCGATCAACAAGCTGACGAACAAGGTGGAGGCCGTCGGCCACGAGGCCAAGGAAATGCTGGGCCGAACCCCGGGCACCATTGTGGCGATCAAGCCGATGAAGGACGGCGTTATCGCCGACTTCGACGTGACCGAGGAGATGTTGAAGTACTTCATCAAGAAGGCCCACAATCGAAATCATCTCATCAGCCCGCGTATCGTCATCTGCATTCCCTCCGAGATCACGCAGGTCGAGAAGCGGGCGGTTCGCGAGAGCGCGCTGCGGGCCAGAGCCAGCGAAGTCTTTCTGGTGGAGGAGGCCATGGCGGCGGCGATCGGGGCCGGCTTGCCCATCACCGAGCCCAGCGGCAACATGATCGTGGATATCGGCGGAGGAACCACCGACATCGCCGTCATTAGCCTTTCCGGCCTCGTCTATGGCCGCTCGGTTCGCGTGGCGGGAAACGAGATGGACGAGTCCATCATTCAGTACATCAAGAGGAAGCACAACCTCCTGATCGGGGAACGATCCGCCGAGCAGATCAAGAACCAGATCGGCTCCGCGGCGCCCCTCGAAGAGCCTCTGACCATGGAGGTCAAGGGGCGGAACCTGATCGAGGGGATTCCGAAGACGGTCACGATTACCGACGAGGAGGTTCGGGAGGCCTTGCGCGATTCGATCACAACCATCGTGAACGCCGTGCGGGTCGCGCTGGAGCGGACACCGCCCGAGTTGTCCGCCGACATTGTGGACAAGGGCATCGTCCTCACGGGGGGAGGCGCCCTGCTGCGCCATCTTGACAAGAAGATCAACGAGGAGACCGAATTGCCCGTTTTCCTGGCCGAGGACCCCCTCTCATCGGTGGTCCTTGGTGTCGGCAAGATGCTGGACGATATGGCTCTGCTGAGACGCATCACCCTGCAATGATCGAGGCTGTCCGAGGCAACCCTTTTCTTGGACTGTTGCTGCTGGTGGTCCTGCACCTGTTCCTGCTCTCGGTGCAGATCCGCAGCGAAGCCGGCAACGTGTTGCTGCGATCTTGGGGGTTGGCGGTCCTCGGCCCTGTCGCGCTGACCGCCGACCATCTCAGCGGCGGCGTCCGGAATCTGGTGACACGGTGGCGTCTTCTGCGCGGCTTGGAGGCCCGAAACCACTACCTCGAGGAGGAAAATTGGCGCCTTCAAACCCAGTTGCATCAGTTGGAGGCGATGCGCCGACTGGTGGAGCGGGACGCCTCTTTTCGGCTTCTGGCCGAGAGACACACCTTCGACACGGTCCGCGCGGCCGTCATTTGGCGGAACGCCCCCCTTTACTCCGAGAAGGTGGTCATCAACGCCGGACTGCGCCACGGGGTCAGGAAGGACGCCGCCGTGATCATGCCCGAGGGTGCGGTGGGTCGAGTGTTGGCCGTCACCGCCCGGACGTCGGAGGTTGAGTTGTTGACGGACGTCAACGCGGCGGCCGGCGCGGGGTGGATCCGCAACACCGGACACCTCGGCGGCT
>CAYRCA010000017.1:0-18868 GCA_964422565.1 uncultured Acidobacteriota bacterium
AAAGGACATCGCGCCGGTCCGAGCCGGTCCGTGTCGGTCCGTGTGTCCGTGTGTCCGTGTGTCCGTGTGTCCGCGTCCCCTCCGTGTCCCCTCCCGGGGGCTTGCCGATTCGTCAAAAGTGAGATAATCGTGAAGGTCGGTTCTTGAAGCGGCGATGGCACAGGAGATCGAAGTCAGGTTAAATGGAGAGAAACGCCGCCTGCCGGAGGGGCTTTCACTGCTGGATCTCCTGGAGCGTCTGGAGTTGAGGGCCGACCGGGTCGCCATCGAGTTGAACCGGGAGATCGTCAAGAGGGAGCGCTGGGAGGGAACCCTCGTAGGCCCTGGAGACGCGATCGAGATCGTGCACTTTGTAGGCGGCGGGAGTAACCGACTATGGACGACGCATTAAGGATTGCGGACCGCGAGTTCAAGTCTCGCCTCATCCTGGGCACGGGCAAGTACGAGAGCCTCGCCATCATGCGGGAGGCACTCGAGGTCAGCGGCGCCGAGATTGTCACCGTGGCGGTTCGCCGGGTCGACCTGAGCGCCCGCGGCGCCGAATCCCTGCTGGGCCAGATCCCCGAGGGCATGATGTTGCTGCCCAACACGGCCGGCTGCTACACCGCCGAGGAGGCGATCCGCTACGCCCGGCTGGGCCGGGAGGCGGGGCTTTCCGACTTCGTGAAGCTCGAGGTGATCGGCGACCCCAAGACGCTCTTTCCGGATAACGAGGAACTGTTGGTCGCCACCCGGCAACTGGTCAAGGAGGGGTTCATCGTCCTGCCCTACACCAACGACGACCCGGTGGTGTGCCGTAAACTGGAGGACGCGGGCGCGGCGGCGGTGATGCCCCTGGGCGCTCCCATCGGTTCCGGCCTGGGCATCCAGAATCCGAACAACATTCGCATCATCGTCGAAGGCGCGAAGGTCCCGGTCATCGTGGACGCGGGTGTCGGCACCGCCTCGGATGCGACGGTGGCGATGGAGTTGGGGGTGGACGGGGTGTTGATGAACACGGGTATCGCGGGCGCCCGGGATCCGGTGGCCATGGCCCGGGCCATGCGACACGCGGTGGAGGCTGGCCGGTTGGCCTTCCTCGCCGGACGGATCCCCCGCAAGATGTACGCCACCGCCAGCAGCCCCCTCGAAGGGGTCCTGACCTGAGGGAGGCATGAAGGTCGTCAGGGTCAACCTGGGGCAACGGGGATACGACATTCTGATCGGCGGAGAACTTTTGGCCCGGGTCGGAGCCCTGTTTCGCTCCCACGGAGTCGGCCGGAAGATCTTTCTGGTGGCCAACCCCACCGTCTACGATCTGTTCGGCCCCGGGTTGGCGGAAAGTTTGGCGGCGGAGCGGTTCGATGTCGTCCACTTGGCCATTCCGGACGGCGAACCCCACAAGAACCTGCATACGGTCGAGAATATCTACACCTACCTGATCGCCCAGAAGGCGGACCGCCGGTCGACCCTCGTCGCCCTGGGCGGAGGCGTGACCGGGGACGTGGTCGGCTTCGTGGCCGCCACCTTCATGCGGGGCGTCCCTTACGTTCAGATTCCAACCACGCTGCTGGCCCAGGTGGATAGTTCGGTGGGGGGAAAGACGGGCGTCAACCATCGTCTTGGAAAGAACCTGATCGGGGCCTTTCACCAACCGAACCTGGTCTGTGTCGACACCACAACCCTGGGAACGCTTCCCGAAAGGGAGTTTCGGGCCGGGCTGTACGAGGTGCTCAAGTATGGACTGATTTACGACCGGGAGTTTTTCCGTTATGTCGCCCAGAACCTCGGTCGGATTGTCGGGCGGGAGGCCCCGGTTTTGGAGAAAATGATCGGCCGTTGCTGCGAGATCAAGGCGGAAACGATCGCTCTCGACGAGCGGGAGGAGAATCAGCGCCGGACCCTGAACTTCGGACACACGCTGGGACACGCCCTCGAGGCGGCCACGGAGTATCAGCGGTTCCTCCATGGTGAGGCCGTAGCCTACGGGATGCTGGCGGCCGCCCACCTTTCCCATCGGCGCGGCCTGATCGAAGCCGACACCCTGCGGGAGATCGGCCGGGCCGTCCTGGCGGTGGGTCCTCTTCCCAGCGCGGCCGACATCGCCTTTTCGGCGCTGGCCGAGGCGCTGCGGCGCGATAAGAAACGGCGGGACGACTCGACGGTCTTGGTACTTCTGACGGAGATCGGACACACCGTTATCGAATCCGGCTTTGACGATCAGCTTCTTGCGGAGGTCTGGGCGCGGGCTGTGGCGGAAGTGGAAGCCTGACGGCGGCCCATGGTGGACAAAGGGTCCCGCCAGGTTCGCGGCATGTTCGCCTCGGTCGCCCCCCGGTACGACCTGCTGAATCGCGTGCTCTCCCTTTCCATCGATCGCCACTGGAGGAAGGTCGCCCGACGCAGGCTCCTCGCCGGGATGCCCGCCCGGCCGCTGATCCTGGATCTTTGCACCGGGACCGGGGATGTCGCCCTCGAATTGGCTCCGTCGGCGGTCGTACTGGGTTGCGATTTCTGTGCCCCCATGTTGGAAAGAGGGGTGTCCAAGGCGCGGCGCCGGGGCTACTCGTCACGGATCTTTTTCGTGGAGGCGGACGCCCTCGCTCTGCCGTTGGGGCCGGGTGGGTTCGACGCCGTGACCGTCGCCTTCGGACTGCGCAACCTGGAGGACTTTCGTCACGGTTTGACCGAGATGTTCAGGGTGTTGAGGATCGGGGGACGATTGGCGATCCTGGAGTTCTCAGTGCCCCGCGTGCCGCTGGTTCGCCCCCTTTACCTGTTTTACTTCTCACGGATCCTGCCCCGGATCGGAGCCCTGGTGTCGGGCCGGGAGGGGCCGTACAGCTACCTGCCCCGGTCGGTGAGGGAGTTCCCCGGTTCCGCGGACCTGTGTCGCATCCTTGCCGAGGTCGGTTTCGCGCGCCCCCGCGCCATTTCGCTGACCCTAGGCATCGCGACCCTCTATTTGGCGGAGAAACTTGAGGGGGTTGAAGGGGCTTGAAGGTTGTAGGCTCCGTGTATTCCACGTCTTCCGCGTTTTTCGTGGTTGGAGTTGGGAGTTGGACCGCGACACCGGAAACGGCCGGCTACTCGCTCCTCACGCCTGTTCCCCGGCTTCCCTCGCCTTCGTGCCGGTGGCGTCCACCCGGTTCGCCTGATAGAATGGAAACACTCTCGTCTAAGGAAGCGTCATGACTCGTCGAATCCTCTATTTGTACGTTCTCGTTCCAGTGTGCCTGACTCTGTTCCCAGTCTTGGCGGCGGCCAACTGGGAGCCGCTCGCGGACCCCGCGCTCGAAAGGGAGGCAAAGGAGATCGAGAACCTGCTGATCGCCCCCTGCTGCTGGAGGCAGGCCGTGGCGGTCCACTACTCCCCGGCGGCGGACGGCGTCCGAGCGGAAGTCCGAGAGATGCTGGCCTCGGGCCTCGG
Organism: uncultured Acidobacteriota bacterium; assembly: GCA_964422565.1. Classification (GTDB taxonomy): domain Bacteria; phylum Acidobacteriota; class UBA6911; order RPQK01; family JAPXNP01; genus CAYRCA01. The sequence goes on from CAYRCA010000017.1 coordinate 3,410, forward strand.
AAGGCAGGAGATTCTGGAGCGGTACATCGCCGAGCATGGCGAGCGAATCCTGTCCAAGCCACCCGCCAGCGGGTTCAATCTCCTCGCCTATTTCCTCCCCGTTCTGTTTCTTGTGGGAGGCGCCGGTTTGGCCATGGTGGTCGTACGCCGTCTACGCCCGAAGAAGGAGGCCGAAAAGGCTTCGACGTCAGAGGCTCCCTCGCCCGCTCGGTCAGAGGAGTATTCCCAACAGCTCGACAAGGAGATGTGGGGCTGATAGGAGCGGGAAGGATCGCCAACGGCCACTGACAGGGCAGGCGGAAACCGCGCGGTGCTCGTCGGTTCGCGTGCGCCCCGCTCATGGCGACTCACTCCCCTCTCTCGTGCCTGTCGATGGCCTTACGGTGACAAGACTCGCCACGCGTCGCTCCAGAGCGATCTCCGTTTCGTCCGTCTTGATGACGAGGCTCGGGAACCTCTGCTGGATCCTGAGGCGCGCGCCGGGGTAGAGTCCGAAGCCGGAAAGCCGGCCGGCCACCGATTCGTCGACATGAACCACCACGGCCTCGACGGCGGCGGGCAACTTCGTCAAAACCACGGGCTGGGGTTTCAAAGAAATCTCCCTCGACGCGTTCACCATCCGAGCGGCGATGCCTGAAGCAACCAACTCAAGCCCGCCCCCACGAGCACCGCGTAGGCGAAGATAGAGACTATCATGAGCAGGGCGTTGCGCAAGCCCTGCTCCCTGATCATGACGAAGGAGTTGGCGATGCAGGGCACGAAGAGGGTCAGGACCACCAGACCGACCACGATCTGGCCGGTGTCGAGGACACCCTGCCTCGACATGTCGAACAGGCCGGCCGCCCCATAATCCCGACGTAGAAAGCCCATCAGGAAGACGGTTGCCGTCTGTCTGGGCAGGCCCAGAAGGCTCACAACCACCGGCTCCGCGATGGCGATGATTCTTCCCAGGACCTGAATTCGGTCCAGCAGGAACAGGATGAAGGCGCCCACGGCGAACAGGGGGAGCGCCTCCCGCAGGAACCAGGCCACCCTCAGGCCGGTCTTGCGGAAGATGTTCCGCCAGACGGGGAACCGAATCGGGGGCAGCTCCAGAATGAAACTGCTCCTCTCCCCGGGATAGATCCGCGAGAGGAGCAGTCCCACGACGATCAACTGCATGAGGACGGTGGCGGAGACCACCAGCAGGGCTTTCGCGGACAGTCCGGCCGTGATGCCGAGGATTACGCCCAGTTGAGCCGAACAGGGAACACCCAGGGCCAGGAGAAAGGTCGCGATGAAACGCTCCTTCCTGGAACCCAGAATGCGCGTCGACAGAGTGGCCATGGTGACGCACCCCAGCCCCAGGACCATGGGAAGAAAAGCCCGGCCGTGCAGGCCCATGGTTCGCAGTAGGCGATCCGAAAGAATGGAGAGGCGGGGGAGGTAGCCGCTGTCCTCCAGGAAGCTGAATGCGATGAAGAACGTCGCGACCACGGGAAGCACGATGGCGATCCCGTAGGCGAGTCCCATCGAGACGACGCCGTAGGGTCCGACCAGCAGATCATGGAGGAATCCTCCGGGGATGACTTGCTGGAGGACGGGAGTCACCCAGACGGCGAACAGGCCCTCCTCCAAAAGCTCGACCAGCACCTGGGCTCCCAGAACTCCAACCAGCTGAAAGGTCAGGGAAATCGACAGCAGGAGAACAAAGCCGCCCGCCAACGGCTGTCGCGCCCAGACGCCGAAACGCTCGTTAAAGGCGGGGTCCACCTTGATGGCCCAGAGAATCGGCAGCAGGACCGGAAGCAGATAGGCGAAGACCACCGTCGACGCGGCCACGGCCGGTTCGGGCAGGGCCGCCAGGGAGAGCGCGTTTCTCAGAGAGCCCGCCACCGACGGGAGTCCCGTCCAGTCCCCCAGATAATTGCCCAGGTGCAGAGCCGACCCGGCCAAGGCGGCGGCGGTGAAAAGACGGGTCCGGAGGCCCGCAGTCCTGGGGGCCGCGGCCCCCGACCAGCGGACCCGGTCCAGGATCCCCTCGACCCAGCGAGCGGGGTCCGGGCCGCTGGGGGAGCAGAGGGACGCTTCCCTCAGGGAGGAACGGAGCCGGGCGATTCCCCGGCCGGTCGGGGCCACCGTCTCGACCACCGGGATACCCAGTTCCTCGGCCAGGATGTCGGAATCGACCAGAATCCCCCTGTCGCGGCACTCGTCCATCATGTTGAGGACCAGCACCATGGGAATGCGGAGACGACTCAGTTCGGCCGTCAACAACAGCGCCCGCCGCAGGTTCTTGGCGTCCGCCACTTGGACGATGAGGTCGGGAGCCTCTTGTTCGAGCACCGCCATGGTCACCCGTTCGTCCTCCGACTCGGCGGGGATCCCGTTGATCCCGGGGGTATCGAGCACCTCGAACTCCAGTCCATCGGCCCGGGTCCGGCCGCGGAACACCTCGACGGTGGTACCGGGATAATTGGAGATGGTGACGTACCTCGAGGTGAGTTCGCCGAACACGGCGGACTTGCCCACATTGGGTTGTCCCACCAGCGCCAGCCGGCGAGTCCGGGATGGAGCGGATTGTTCCAGGACCACGAGGTCGGAGGGGGGGGCCAGAACGGCTGTCTCGGAGGCGGTTTCCATGAGAATCAGGGTTGAGTCCCGTAATTGAAATTGATTTTCAATTTCAATTACGCATTCTAACGCAAAGCCGCCCGGCCGTCACTTGGTAACACTGGTAACCACTGGTAACTGCGGCGGTGCAGCAAGCGGGGCAACAACCAGCAGACGACAGGTAGCGTGACCGCGGCCGCCCAAGACCCGCAACGCGAAACGCGAAACCCGACCAGCCGCGAAACATCCGCTCCCCAACGAGGGTATAATGGGCCGCTTCTCAGGAGGACCTCATGGCACATACCTACGAAGAACTTCGGAAGAAAACGGTCGCCCAACTCCGTGAGATCGCCGCGGGGCTGGACGACGAATCCCTGCGGGGTTATACGCAGATCCCCAAGGCGGAGTTGGTCTCCCGGATCTGCGACGCTCTCGGGATCGAGACCCAGGGGCCTGACGAGGTTGAGGGTGTCGACAAGACGAGCATTAAGGCGAAGATTCGAAAACTGAAGAGCGAGCGCGACGCCGTCCTGGCTTCCAAGGATCGAACGCGGCTGAAGGAATTGCGCCGGGAAATCCACGCCCTGAAACGAACGCTGCGCCGCCCCACGACCTAGGCCGGGTTGTCTCGGAAACCCCCGGGGGGCAAGCTCGCGTCGCCCCTGGCCTTCGGAGCTCGGCCGCGACCCGAACGCCCTTTTCGGTTGTCCAGGCCAACCCCCCGGGGAATCGTCTCGCCCGCGCCGACCAGACGAGAGGAAGGCTTGCCGCCCTCCGGGTTGAAATTCGAAACGGGGGAGTCTTACTATGGCCCTCGTTCCGCGTCGGAATATCCCTGGGGCCGGGCATACGAAAGTTTCGTTTGGGAGGAGCGCCAAACTAATGTCAAAACATGTCGGCATACTGACGGCGGGAGGTGACAGTCCGGGACTGAACGCCGCCATCCGGGGCGTGGGCAAAGCCGCCATCGGCGCCTACGGCATGGACCTCATCGGGTTCCGGGACGGCTTCCGCGGGCTGATGCAGGATCGGATCATGCGGCTGGACGGGGCCACCCTCTCCGACATCCTCACCCGAGGCGGAACCATCCTCGGAGCCAGCCGAGACAAGCCGCATCGAATGCCCGTGGGTGGCCAGTCTCTGGACATGACCGACGTGATGTTGAACACCTACAAGAAGCATCACCTGGACGTTCTCGTCTGCCTCGGGGGCGGAGGCACGCAGAAAAACGCGCTGCGACTGCAGCAGAAGGGCTTGAATGTCATCACATTGCCCAAGACCATCGACAACGACGTGGCCCTGACCGACGTCACATTCGGCTTCGACACCGCCCTCGGAATCGCCACCGAGGCGGTGGACCGCCTGCACAGCACCGCCCACAGCCACCACCGCATCATCGTCGTGGAGATTATGGGCCATCAGGCGGGATGGCTGGCCCTGGGCGCCGGAATAGCCGGCGGAGCCGACGTCATCCTGATTCCCGAGATCGCTTACGACGTCAACGCGGTGGCCGAGGCCATTCGAAATCGGAGCCGTCAGGGCAAGCAGTTCAGTATCGTGGCCTTGTCCGAGGGAGCCCTGTCCAAGGAGGACGCGGCCGCCCTCAGGGAAGTGGACGAGCAGAAGAAGAACGGGCGGAAGAAGGGACCCTCGGCGGCCAATCTCGCCAAACTGGAGTTGCGGCTGGCCAATCGAACCCTGTCCCTGTCCAAACACCTTGAGGAGCTCACCGGTCTCGAATCCCGGGTGACGATTCTCGGCCACCTCCAGCGAGGAGGAGCGCCCTCCGCGGCGGATCGTCTCCTGGCAACCCGTTTGGGAACGGCCTGCGCCGATCTGATCGAGCGAGGAGTGTATGGCGTAATGGTGGCGGCCCGGGGGGAAAGCGCCGAGCCCGTGCCTCTGGAGGAGGCGGCCAGCAAGCGCAAGATCGTTCCCCTCGACCACCCCTGGGTCGAGAGCGCCAGGAAAGTGGGAACCTGTCTCGGAGACTGAGTCCCCTTGTCGCGCGTTTCCCTCTGGACGCGGATTGCGCTGGGAGGTAGAGTCTGGAGGTCGAGCCTCGGGAATGTGCTTGCGCCGTCGGACGGGGGAATCGTCCGGGAGGGTCGATGGCGCCCCGCTTGCGCTTGCCCGGTCCGGCGGCGGCCGAAGATGCGGCCCCGTGATGGGGAATCAGCACACCGGGAGGGGAGGAAGTCTCTCATGAAAGAATCCAGGGTTGGGTTGAATCGGTTTTCCCGGCGGGAGTTCTTTAACCGTTCCGCCGCGGTCGCCGCCTTTACAGTCTTGCCCCGCTATGTGCTCGGAGGCCGCGGCTTTGTGCCTCCCAGCGACCGGATCAACATCGCCATGATTGGAGTCGGAGGCCAGGGAGTCGTCATCACGCGGGCCTTGTTCGCCCATCCCGACGTCCAGATCATCGCCATTGCCGACCCCAACGAGGAAAGCGACTACAGCGGATTCTACTACGGCGGAACCGCAGGTCGCGGCCCCGCCATGGAGCTGATTCGTAGCCATCTGGCCGAACGAGAGCCCGCCGGGACCGCAGGCACCTGCACCGCCTATGTGGATTACCGGGAGATGCTGGAGAAGGAACAAGCCATCGACGCCGTAGTGGTGGCGACTCCGGACCACGCCCACGCGGTGACCACGATGGCCGCGATCCATCTCGGGAAACACGTCTACTGCGAGAAACCGCTGACCCGCACCGTCGCCGAGGCTCGCAGAATCGCCGAAGCCGCCCGGGAAGCCGGTGTGGCCACCCAGATGGGCAACCAGGGGCATTCCGGAGAAGGTATTCGCCAGACCTGCGAATGGATCTGGGACGGCGCTATAGGAACGATCCGCGAAGTCCACGCCTGGACGGGCGCCGGCGGTTGGGCTCAAGACGGTCGCCCCTCCGAGACGCCGCCCGTCCCGGAGGGCCTCGACTGGGATCTGTGGCTCGGTCCGGCACACTACCGTCCCTACCACCCGGTCTACGCTCCCTTCAATTGGCGGGGATGGTGGAGCTTCGGCACGGCGGCGATCGGCGACATGGCTTGTCACAACCTGGACCCCGCCTTCTGGGCGCTGCACCTGGGACACCCGGTCTCGGTGGAGGCCATCGACACCCACTCCCATCCGGAGATCGGTCCCGCCGAGTCTACGGTACGTTACGAATTCCCGGCGCGGGGAACTCTGCCTCCGGTCACCGCGACCTGGTACGACGGCCCGAGACGTCCTCCGCGACCGCCGGAACTGGAGGAGGCCGAGCCTTATCAGGGAAACGGGATCCTCTTCATCGGCGAGAAAGGGGTCATTCTCTGCGGCGGATGGGGAGGGGCACCTACCATCTACCCGACCCGACTGGCGGACTCCTATGTGCCTCCCGAACCGAGCCTGGCCCGCTCCAAGGGACACCACCGGGACTGGCTCGACGCCTGCAAGGGAGGCCCCCCGGCAAGCTCCAGCTTCGACGTGGGCGGACTCTTGACCGAGGTGGTGCTCCTGGGCAACATCGCCCAGCGTATCCCCGGCAAGATCCATTGGGACGGCGCCTCCATACGGGCGACAAGTGTCGACCTCGTGGACCCGCCGTACCGCGAGGGCTGGTCCCTTTAGGTTTAGGTTTTAGGTTCAGGGGATTCCCGACCCGCTCGATTTTCCGCCGGTCGGCTCGATGGAACCTCCCCCTCGCCCTCCCAGAAGGAGACGATCCTGAAGGCCTCGCTGAGATCCCGGGCCACGGAATCGGGCTTCGGGCCGGAGCCGTACGCCTCGCCGTCCTTGTCGCTTTGGTTGATCAGGATGGTGAGAGCAAGTCCCGCCGCTTTGGCACCCACGATATCGGTCTCGTACTTGTTCCCGATGTACGCCGATTCGGACGCCTTGGCGTTCAGCGCGGCCAGAGCGATGTGGAACAGGCGCGGGTCGGGCTTGCGAAATCCGTAATCGGACGAGATGGCCAAAGCATCGAAGAAATCCTCGATCCGCAAGGTTCGAAGCTCGGGCTTGCAATAGAGCCGCTGGGCGTCGGTGACGATCCCCATCTTGAACTCCTTCCGGAACTTGGTCAACGTCCAGAAGGTGTCGGGAAAGAGACCGAAGCGCTCGCGGGTCAGGGAGCGATAGAGCTGCGCCACGATCATCGTCAGATAGCGGTCCGCCATTCGGCCATGATCCCGCAGGGCCCGCTCGAACGCCGAGGCCACGTCCACCTCCGGATGCCGTTCTCGACTCTGGGCGAACTGCTGGTTGAGCTCGCTGAAGTAGAGCTCCTTCAAGGCCTGTCCGGAGATGAAAACCCGGCGGTATCCCAGGAAGCGACTCAGAGCCTCGAAAATATCGTCCCGGTGCTCGTCGGTGTGGATATCGATCAGAGTGCCGTAGATATCGAAGAGTACGGTATTGATTCCGGCCATCGCGTCTCCTCAAAGGGTTGAGCGATCGCTCCGGCTCCCGAGGCCGCCCGACTCGCTCGGATGTCGAGGTCGGAGGTCCGTGGCTCGCCGGGTCGGTCAACCCAGATCGGTGGCGCCGGCGGCATGACCCGGGCGGCCCTTGCGAAGCACCTGCGACCGCAGGGACGGTTCGGCACCGTCAGTGGCGGAGACACCGACAGGCTTCCTCAATCAGCCAGGCGCGGTGTCCCACCGGCAACCACGGGTTTCGGGCGATGCGCAGCTCGCCCAGGGCCATATAAAAACGGCTTCTGAACGTCATGTCGACGAACGCCTCCTCGGAGCCGGCGGAATGTCCCCAATAAGAACGGAGAAAGTGCTCGATATAAGGCTCCGCCGCCTCCGCCCGGTGTACCCGAAGGGCAAAATGATGTCTCAGTTCGGCGGCGAATAGACCTATGTCATGCATGGGGTCCCCCACATGCATGCGCTCCAGATCGATGGCGGTCACCCCGTCCTCCAGATCCAGGATGAAGTTGGTGGGTGTCGCGTCTCCGTGCAACAGACTGGAAGAGGATGGCCACATCTCCCGCGCCGCCTCCCATTTGTCACAGAGATGAAACAACTCCTCGATCACGGGTCCGGGAACGGACTCCACCCCCCCGAAGACCCTGAGCATGGCCCGGAAGTCGTTGCAGGCCCTGGATAGATTTGGCGTTAGTGGTCTTGCCGTCAATCGGTGGAGCCGAGCGAAGAAGGCGGCCAGGATCGAAAGCTTGCCCTCCAGGATCTCGCGCTGCCCCTCGTGCGCCGCTCGGCCGATGTAGTGGTCCATGTCGGAACCGTGGACGTACTCTTCGGCGAGGAGACAGCCCAATTCGGAAGTCTTGGCCAAGGGACGAACGACCTGAAACGGAGCCCGATCGAATCCCTGAAAGCGCGTCCAACTCAAGCAGCGGAACTCGTAGTCCATCAAGGCCTGGGATTCCCCTTCGGGCAGATTCGGTCGCGCGGAAAAGAACTTACACACCAGCCTGGACGCCGTGGTCAGCTCGCGGCAGAGATAAACGGCCCGCCCCGAGTCCAGCCGGGTGAGTTCGAAAACGGGTGACTCCAGGGATGATCGGGACCGCGGCGCAACCGTCCGGCTCAGAAAGTCGTGCAACGGCACTCCATCCTCAACCGGGCCTGATTGAGGCATCGAGGTCACTTCCAAGGGCTGGCTGAGAACGGCCATGAATCTCCCGCCCCGACGACTCGGGAACCGACACTTGACGGCTCTGCGCAGCCCCTTTCGAGGAGGGCCGGACCCCAAAAACAGCCGTCCGACATATGAAGGCGGACACCGATGCCCGATATCGAAAAAGGGCGTTCGGTGTCGCGTGTGTGAACGAATGTTTGGAAACCCATGTTATGCCAACTCCGGAGGACAGTCAATGGCCGGGAAAACCGGGAAACCGGGAAAACCGGGAAACCCCCGATAACCGGAAAGCCTCGGGGAAGTGCGGCGAACGATCTCATCGCCAAGACCGCAAAGGCCAAGTGAGCTTGGCCGGTTGAACCATTCGGTCCCTTTGACGCTCTTTGCGGTGGAGAATCCGGGGTCAACCCCTCCGAGTCGGCGCGGCGTCGGCGGCCCCCGGTTCGCCCGCCCGGAATCGAGATGCGATCAGCAGCAACCCCCGACTGAGTCCCCAGAGCGGCAACGCCAGCGCGAACTCCACCAGGGTGAAGCGCAGCGCTCCCGGGAGAGTGAACGGGGACTCGGCGAATTCGAGGTACAGCGGCACCAGGACGGACCAGCCCAGACGGGCGTCGCTCAACGGCCAAAACAGCATCACGCCGTGATCCAGCGGATCCTCGGTGCACAGAAGGTCGAGAAGTGCGTGGCTGATCAAGACCGCAAAGAAGGTTCGGGCGGAGAGGTCGGCAAACCGGCGGGGACGGAACCAGTGCCACAACAACGTGAGCCCGACGGCGAATGAGACCGAGTGAGACCAGGTTCGGTGTTGCTCCTCAATGGGCAGCCCGAATCCCCAGACCAGAGCAAAGTCGAAGTCGGGCAAGACCGAAAGTAGAGCAAGGCCCGCAAGGATGATGGGATCGCGTGAGCGCGTTGCCCCCATCGCGATGGAAACGTGCGCCACGGGAAGGGCCATGGGGGCGCATTATAGCAGGAGGAGTCTCCCGCCTATTCCTTTCCGAACTGCTCTCGAAAATGGCGTTCCAGGCGAGCGGTGGCCGATTCGGGCGACTCCTGCGCGTCGACGCGAAAAACGGCGCCGAAGGAGAGGCTGGCCCGGCCCGTCCGCGGCCACCGGGACTCGGGTGGCATGATATCGAGAAGCCCCTCGATGTAGACGGGAACCACCGGGAGCCTCAACTCCGCCGCCAGCAGCGTGGCGCCGGGCTTAAAGGGAAGCAGCCGACCGTCCCTTGTGCGCCGCCCCTCGGGAAACACGAGAGGACTGTAGCCTCGACCCACCAACTCTCCGGTATACCGGATCGTGTGGCGAAAGGCGGCGCTTCTCTGCGGCAGGGGGTAGACGTTGAAGAGGAGGCACGCGAGAAGATACTGGGAGCGGGCGGCAAGGATTCGTCTCCGGGAGTGCTCCCCGGGTCGAAAGTGGGCCTCAAATCGCTCCATCACCATCGCGGGAGCCAGCCGTCTTCGCCAGGCCCGAGGCAGTGCCACCAGGAGGGCGATGACGTCAAGAAGGCTGGTGTGGTTGGCGGTAAAGAGCGCCGGTCCCGCTCCAACTTCGGCCAACCTCTCCGCTCCGTGAACCGTCATTCGGATGTAGCGGCGAAAAAGGGTGGCCATGACGTAGTCCTGGACTATCCTTCTGACGGTTCGGGCCGGCCAGGTCCGGGTCCATCGCGGCATGGGAAGTGGGGCCGTTTCGCGGCTGCGGTCCGACGGACCCTCGGCGAAGCCTTCGGCCCAGGAACGCATTTCGGCAACGGTGCGCAGGGCGGTAAAGTCGGTTTCGTCCAGATCGATCCCGGCCTCCTCCTCGAGGCGGGTCAGAAGCTCGAGCCGGTCCAGCGACGACAGGCCGAGATCCTCATCCAACCGGTCCTGATCGCGGATCTCGCCGGCCGAACGCCGGGCCAGCCGGGCCAGGATGGTGTCCACCCCACCGACGTCGGGCTCGACACGCTCGGAGGATCCGGCCTCCCGCCCGGCTAGAATGGACAGGACTCTGCGCCGACTTAACTTCAGGGTGCCGGCCGTCCGTGGGAAATCGGTCTCCGGCCAAGCCGACCAACTGCGGATCCGCTGATGGGGCTCGAGCCGGGAATTGGCCATCCGGATCAACTCGTCCATATCCAACTCGGGCTCGGCGGGAATAAGGACCGCATGAACCTCGTTCTCCCTGTCCGGGGGCCACGGAATTACGGCGGCGTCCTTAACCCCGTCAAAACTCTTGAGAGCATCCTCCACATCATCGGGAACAACGTTCAGCCCCTCGGCCGTCACGATCAGGTCCTTCTTGCGCCCCCGGAAGTAAAGGTTCCCCTCCTCGTCGAACGCGCCCAAGTCGCCGGTGGGAAACCAACCCCCCTTCCGGGTGGGCGAATCACCGGCGGCCGAATAGTACTCCCGCGTGACGCTGTCCCCTCGGATCAAGATCTCTCCGTCGGGGGCGAGCCGCACCTCCTGCCCCTCCAGCACCTGGCCAAGCGCGCCCCGACGAGCTTTGAAAGGATGATTGACGGCCACCACCGGACCCGCCTCGGTGAGTCCGTAGCCCTGCAGCACCAGAATTCCGATACCCGACCAGAAGCGCTCGATTTCCGCCTCAAGCGTCGCCCCACCCACAACCACCGCCCAGAACTTGAAGCCCAACTCTCGATGGATGTGACGGTACTTCCACCATCGTTCGGCGGCCCCGACAATCCCCCGGAACCGAATCGTCTTCTCGCCGAACCGTAGTCGCCGTTGCAGAAATTCCCCGAACTGACCCAGCATCCGGGGAACTGTCACCAGGACCGAAACCCGCTCCTCACGGATGGTCGTCAAAAGAAAGGGGGAGTTGACCGACTCCGTCAGGACGACGGCGCCCCCAAGGAGGACGGGGATGAAGAGGGTCATGGCCTGCCCGAACATGTGGCTCAAGGGGAGCAGGTTCAGTATTCGAACCGGCTGGAAGGGGCGGGCGAGGGCGCGATATCGGCGGAACTCGCGGTCGAATGGACGCAGGTTCGAACAGAGGTTGCGGTGCCGGTGGACCACCCCCTTCGGTTTACCGGTCGTTCCGGAGGTGTAGACGATCTCGACAATGTCCGAGGCGGACGCCCCTCGGGCCGGGGACAAGGGGGCCCCGGGCAGCTTCCCGATCCGATCGAAGGCCAGGTGGGGAACATCAAGACCCTGGATCGCCTGCGACGAACCGTGGACCAGGAGGCGACAACGGGCCTCGCTCTGCACCCGCAGGACGAAATCGGAGGACATCTGCGGATCCAGGGGGACAAGCTGAACGCCCTGCGCAACGGCGCCCCAGAAGGCCGCAATCCACTCGGGGGAGTTCTCACCCCAGAGCAGAATCCGATCACCCGGGCCGAGGCCTTCCTCCTCCAGGCGGCGGCGAAAACCGCCAATCATCCTCCACAGATCGGCGTAGGAGTAGACGCGGGTGCGAAACCGCCCGCGGTGGCGAAGGGCCTCCCGCTTCCCCAATCCCTCGAACCGGCTTAGGAGATCGAGCAGGGTCTCAATCACCAATCGGTCTTGTCAATCTCGGACCCGTCCTCCATGTACCACCGTTCCCCGCCATAGTTTCGAGAAACGAAGAGGTACAGCTTCTCGAAGCGATCGGCCGACTCACGCGGCACGGTCACCCTGAAAGTCAGGGCCTCCTCCTCGCCCGGCAGGCCGTCGGGTCCAAGGGCATATCCTTTCGACACGACCTGGTCCACCCCCCACCAGCCGCTGGTGTTGCCCTGGGCGAAGTCAATCGGGGTCAGGGAAAGGGGTTCCTCCTCCTTGAGCAGCTCCACAGTCACCTCGGGCGCACTCTTTCCCTGACTACCAAAGCCCACTCGGTAGCTGCGTCCCTCGCCGAAGTTCTGAAACCGCACTGTAAAGACCACTCCATCCGGTGTGGACCGGATGATCGGCGCGGACATGCTCGCTCGGTCTTGGGCGACGGCCGAGGAAACAGCCGGGAGGACCACCAAGAACGCCGCCAGAACAACACTCATCATTCTAATCGTCATCGTCCTACCCCCACGAAAGATGTCGGGTTCACGAGAACTCCTACCGTGCCGGTGTGAGAATGACGTTCCGGAAGGAAACGGGCCCATGGTCTCCCTGCAGCATGACGGGACCCGGCTCGCCTTCGTTGCCATCCAACGCACCACCGGTAATTCCGGGAATCTCCTGGTTATCGATAATGGTCTCGCCGTTGAGAACGATGGTGACGTGACGCCCGATGAGCGTAATGTCATAGGTCTGCCACTCGTTCGCCGGCTTGCCCGCATTTACCGTCGGAGTGAGGAAGCCGTAGACTCCGCCGATAAGCAGGCTGTGCGGCTCTTTTCCGTAATCGTCCTGGATCTGAACCTCATACCGTCCCCGAAGGTAGATGCCGCTGTTGCTTCCCTCGGGATAACGGAACTCACACTGCAGTCGGAAATCGTCGAACTCGCGCCGGGTGATCAGATCCGTGCCCACATCGGTATTTTCCAGGACACCGTCACTGAGGACCCAGTAGTTGGGCGTGCCCGGCGAACGCGCCCGCCAGTTGTCCTCGAGAGTCCCTGCCAAGAGATCGATCGGCTCCCCCCATTCCGGATCGGCCGTTCGGATCAGCGGCGGCGCGGGCACCGCGGTCCAGCTAAGCCTCGAACCGTCCGGCGCGTTCGTGGTCCCCTCCATCCTGCCGTTCGAGAGCGTTCCCTCGAAGGCCTGATCCTCGGGATGCGATTCCCACTGGACCGGCAGACTGAAGGAGAGCCGATTGCCGACCATCTCAAGATTGGGGATGGGGCGGACACTGCCGACCTGCCCCACGAACCGCCCCTGGATCTCGTCGTTCTCGCGAGCCAGCTCGAGCCAACTGGGAAACGGGCCGTCGTCGCCCTGAACCGTCATATTCCAGCGACCCAGAAAATCCTCCGCGGCGGCCGCGGGTTCGAGCGGCTCATCCACTCGCGGCGCACAGGCAAACGACGCCAGGGTCAGGGCAAACACGAACAGGGCAAGTCTCCTCATGGGTTTTCCTCCGCTGCAAGAGGACGCGGGATCGCCCGCGTCCGGATGCCGGTTGAAAGCGATGTTTCCAGTGCCGCCACTCTCGTTTCCCATGATATACCAAGCCACCGGAGCCGATAACCCCCCTCCGATCAGGGATCTATAGTTAAGATTGAAAATAAAGTGAAAAGATGCAGACGGCGTACCGCCGGTTTGTCCGGAGCCCTCGCGCGGTGTATGTTGGGGGCATGCAGGCTGTCCGCGTTACGGCATTGGGAGGGCCGGAGGTCCTCCGGATTGAAGAGATCCCCGCTCCCCGTCCGGGCGTCGATGAACTACTGATCCGGGTCGAGGTAGCCGGGGTGAACTTCATCGACACCTACCACCGTCGGGGTCTGTATCCCATGCCGCTGCCCTTTGTGCCGGGAATCGAGGGGGCGGGCACCGTGGTGGAGAGGGGGACCGATGTTCGCTCCCTCGACGAAGGAGATCGGGTCGCCTTCTGTCTCGCCTCGGGAGCGTACGCGGAGTTGGTGACCGTCCCGGCCTGGAAAGCGGCGCGTCTTCCGTTGGGCGTCTCCCTCGAGGCGGGCGTGGCCTGCATGTGCCAGGGAATGACGGCGCATTATCTGACGACCGACTGTTTTCCTCTGCACGCCGGTCAGACGGCGCTGATCCATGCCGCCGCGGGCGGCGTGGGACTTCTGCTGGTCCAGATGGCCCGCCGTGTGGGGGTCCGGGTCATCGGGACCGTGTCGACCCGGGAAAAGGCCGAGCTGGCTCGGAGAGCGGGCGCCGACGCGGTGATCCTCTACTCGGAAACGGACTTTGAAGAGGAACTCAAACGATTGACGTCGGGGAGGGGCGTCGATGTGGTCTACGAGTCGGTGGGCCGGGCGACCTTCATGAAGAGTCTGAACTGTCTTCGACCGAGAGGTTATCTCGTGCTCTATGGCCAGTCCAGTGGCCCTGTGGAACCCCTGGATCCCCAACTGCTCAATCAAAAGGGCTCTCTGTTCCTCACCCGGCCGAGCCTCGGACACTACCTGGCGGACCGCGCCGAGTTCGCGCGTCGCGCCGGCGACGCCATCGGTTTGGTTGAGCGGGGGGAACTCGAGATCACGGTGGGTGCTCGTTTTCCTCTGGCCGAGGCCGCCAAGGCTCACCGGTGGCTGGAGGGTCGAAAGTCGGTCGGCAAAGTGTTGTTGAATCCTTAAAAATCCTTCAAGAGGATAGTCCGTTGGTCAAAATACTGGTCGGCTTGTTGATTCTTGGAGGTTGCGGAGCGCGGCTGCAGGCCAAGGAGATCGCCCTAACCTTCGAAAAGCTGCCCTTCATGGAGCCTCTCGGCTACTGGACCCCGCGAGAGATCAGCAACTTGGTGCTGAGGGCGCTGGAAGCTCGCGATGTCCGGGCGATGGGGTTTGTCATGGAGGAGAAGATCGACGACCGGCCCGAGAGCTACGTGGTACTGCAGGATTGGGTGGCACGGGGCCACAGCCTGGGAAACGGCACCTACGCGTATGTCGATTTGAACGAACTCAGCGCCCGGGACTTCCTTGACCACGTGAGGGACGGGCAGAAGCACACGCGCCGGGCGACCCATGGGACCGGCGTCGAGGCGAGGTATTTCCGCTTCCCGCTGCTGCACGAGGGGAACACGGCAGGGAAGAAGCGCGACGTCGCCGGGACGCTGCGCCGTGCGGGTTACGTCGTCGTACCGGCCACGGTACTCGTCGAGGACTATCAGTTCAATCACTTTCTGGAGGGAGCCGATTCCTCGGAGGACGGCGTAGAAAGACTCAAGGCCCTCTACCTGGAACATCTTGGAGCGTCGCTGGATTACGCGGAGACCCAGGCGGAGGTGGTGTTGGACGGACCGGTCAAGCACGTCCTGCGGCTCCATCTGGGTGCCGCCACGGGAATGTTTCTTCCCGACGTCCTGCGGTTTCTGGAGGAGCGGGGTTACTGCTTTGTCTCGGTCAAGGAAGCGCTGGCTGATCCGGCCTATCAGACGGAGGAGGACTATGTGGGACCCCTCGGCCTGGGCTTCATCGACCGGGTCGCAGCCACCCGGGGGCTACCCTTCGACCCGGATATGGGGCGCATTTCCAGGGACGAGATAGCGGCCGGACTTCGTGAGGAGTGAGTTGAGTGGCCATGAGCGAGACTCGCCCACAGGGATGAAACGTGAGCAGTTGCCGCCGACTGATTGATGACTGCTCCCACCCGACGGAGGAGGGTGGGATTGCGGGCCCCCAAGAGAATGTCCTCTTCAGGGTC
>CAYRCA010000018.1:0-8220 GCA_964422565.1 uncultured Acidobacteriota bacterium
CGGGATGGGCGTAGTGTATGAAGCCCGGGACCGACGGCTCGACCGCCGGGTGGCGCTGAAGGTCCTGCCCCCCCATCTGTGGAACAGCGACGAGGCGAATCAACGCCTCCTCGGAGAAGCCCGGGCGGCCTCGGCCCTGGACCACCCCAATATCTGCGCCATCTACGACATCGGGCACACCCCCGAGGGCGGCCTGTTCATCGCCATGAGTCTGTGCGAGGGGGAGACCCTGCGGGAATTGCTCCTGCGCAGGGGGGCCTTGCCGGAGTCCGAGGCGCTGGACATCGTTTCTCAGGTGGCGACCGCCCTGCAGGCCGCCCACGAAGCGGGAATCGTTCACCGGGACATCAAGCCCTCCAACATCATTGTCGGACCCAAGCGAAGGGTCAGGCTGCTCGACTTCGGGGTCGCCAAGCTGGAGGGAAACCCGGCTCGAACCGGACCGGGCATTCGGGTGGGCACCGTGGCCTATATGTCCCCGGAGCAGGCGATGGGAGAGGAAGTCGATCATCGCACCGACCTGTGGTCTCTCGGCGCCGTCCTATACGAGACCCTGAGCGGCGAACAGGCTTTTCGCGGCGCCAATGCGGCCTCGGCTCTGCGCGCCATCGTTCAGACCGGATTTACTCCCTCTGAAGAGGCGCGTCGCCGCATCAGCCCTCCGCTGCTGCGACTGATCTCCGCTTGCCTGGCCTCGGACCGCACGGACCGCCCCGCCGGAGCAATGGAATTCCTGTCGCTTCTCAAATCGTCCACTCCGCCCGCGGGCGCCGAGTTCGCGATGACGCTGCCGGGTCCCCGGGACACCAGCGTTCCGCCAACTCCACTGACCACGTTCATCGGACGAGAGGAAGAGCTGCAAAGGCTTTCGGCCATGCTGGAGACCTCCCGGCTCGTGACGCTGACCGGACCCGCCGGAACCGGTAAGACCCGACTCGCTTTGGAGTTGGCTCGCATGTACGGGGGCGTGCCCCGGCAAGGAATCAGCTTCATCGATCTGAGCGCCACCGACGATACCGAACTGTTGTTTGCGGTCCTGGTTCGGGATTTGGGATTCCGACCCGAGCCGGGCGAATCGAGTAAAGAAACGCTGCTTCGGTCACTCCAGGGAGGGGGCCGATTTTTGATCCTGGACAACTTCGAGCAGTTGGTGGCGGCCGCTCCCGATCTGGTGGACCTGCTCGAGAGTTGTGCCCATCTTCGCCTGCTCGTCACCAGCCGCATCAGCCTCCAGATCCCGGGCGAACGCGAGCTTCCTTTGACGCCGTTGCCTCTGCCGCAGTTTCAGGGCGAGGTTGATGATCCGGGTGAGATCGACCGGATCGCTGGAGTGCAGGCTGTCGCCCTGTTCCTCGACCGAGCCCGGGCGGTGGACCCCTCCTTTTTGTTGACTCGGGAGAATGCGGACACCGTGGTCGAGATTTGTCGTAGGCTGGACGGCCTACCCTTGGCCCTGGAGATCGCCGCCGGCTGGCTGCGAATCCTGACCCCACAGGCACTCCTGAGGCAGCTTGGGGATCGCCTCGACTTGGTCCAGAGCGCCGCCCGCAACATTCCGGGCCGCCGCCAGACCCTTCGCCAGGCCGTCGGGTGGAGCTACGAAAGGCTTTCGCCCCTCGAGCAGACCCTCTTCCGACGCCTCGCCGCGTTCTCGGGATCCTTCCCGTGGGAAACGGCTCATCGAGTATGCCTTCCCGACCTGGTCTCGTCCGATTTCCTCAACCTGATGGTCCGACTTGTGGATCATCACCTGGTCTCCCGCGATTCGACGGGCGGTCAGGCCCTTTTCTCGATGCTTACCACCATTCGTGCCTTCGCCCGCGAAAAGTTGGAGGAGGCCGGAGAAAACGAGGCGGTTGAATCCGAGCACAGCCGGTTCCACTTGACCCTGGCGGAACGTGCCGCTCCCCACTTGGTGGGAGCGGGCCAAGTCGCGTGGTTGGAGCGTTTGGAGGCGGACCACGACGGCCTGCGCTTGGCCTTGACCCGTTTCATCGAGCAGGGGTTGGAAGAGGAGGCGCTGAGAATGGGAGGGGCCCTGTGGCGATTCTGGCTGAGCCGGGGACACCTCCCCGAGGGGCTCCGGCGCCTGCGAGATCTACTGGACAGGTTTCCCGCAGGCGGCTCCCGCCGAACGCCCGTCCTGCTCGGATTGGCGGCGCTATCGAATGTGTCCGGCGACAACACCAGCGCGGCGGACCTCCTCGAGGAGTGCCTTGCGCTCCATCGGCAAACCGGGGACGAAAGGGGTTTGGCGGCGGCCTTGAACCAGTTGGCGTGGGTGGACGCCGAAATCTGCCGGTTCAACACGTCTCGTCGGCGATCCAAGGAAGCATTCCGGCTGAACCGGAGCCTCGGGGAGAAGCGCGGAATGGCGCTCGCCCTCAACAATCTCGGCTGGGTCGCCAACTATCTGGGACACTGTCGAATAGCGGCGGCCTATCACGAGGGTAGTCTGGCCCTTCGTCGCGAAATCGGCGACGAACGCGGGATTGCGTTCGCCCTGAGCAACCTGTCGTGGGCCGAAACGGATCGGGGTCGCTATGAGCGGGCCCGGGAACAGCTGGACGAGGCCCAGGCGATCCTGAAGCGGGTCGACGACAAAGTCTTGACGTCCTGGGCGCTGGTCATGAGGGGTTCGCTGGAGATCGCCCGTGGGGACTTCGAAGACGCGGAAAGGAGCCTGACGAAGAGTCTTACCCTCTGGAGCGAGGTGGGCAACAATTCCGGTAAGGCGTGGGCGATTTCCTGCCTCGCCTATGCGCGCCACAGGCAGGGTCACAATCTTGAGGCGCGCCGCCTGGTCGCGGAGACCACCAACGACTGGCGGGAGTTGAAATCCCATTGGGGAGCGGCCATGACTCTCTGCGTACAGGGGAGGATCGCCTTGGCGGACAACCGGCCGGATGAGGCCGCCCCCCTGCTGAGGGCTTCCCTTCGGAGTCGTCGCGAACTGAGAGACCGTAGAGGGGTGGCGGAATGCCTCGACCTGATTGCCTTCATGCTGGAGTCGCACGGCGATCATTCCGTCCTCGGGATTCTGGACGCCGCTCGGCGCCAGCGGAATCGTCTCGGTCTGGCCGTCCCCCGGGAACGGCAACCGGAACTCGATCTTCTCAGGGAACGGGCTTTGCGAATCGGCGGCCCTCCCCAACCGCTTTCTCTCAAGCAAGCGGTTGAGCTCTGCCTGAAGCCGGAGAGTCCGCGAGGCCTCGAATCGAGTGACCTGTAGGGGCTGCGGTGCACCGGACGAAAAGCACCCGAGACCGTTACGGCTCGGCGCTGATCCACTCGTCGGCCGTAACGAGCGCCGCCCAGTGCCCCCGCCGGGGCGTCTCCAGCCGCAATGCGTCGATATCGGGTTCGACCGGCCGCGGTTCGTCCCACGCGCCGCGCTCCACGTCCAGCCAGCGCGACGTCAACGGGGCCACGGCGTCCGACACATTCAATTCCACCGAACCGCCGTCCGGAAAATAGACGGCGTACCGCCTTCCCGCCTCGGCCAGGCAGTAGGCCTCGTTCTCACGCCGATCGCGCAGCAGATCGTTCCGGGGTCGACAAGTGAATACGCCCAAAGCGTCGGTCAGCATCCGGAGGCTCCGCACGTGAGTCCGGGCCGTCTCATTCAATCCGATGCCCCAAGGCGGGCGGTGGAACCGTGTTGAGGAGCCCCCGCCCATGATGTTCCGCCAGAACCGCTCCACCCCGTCGCTCGTCTCGCCCCAATAATCGACGGGAGACGGAGCGCCGTCGGCACCGTAAACTTTGATGTTCGTGATCGGCTTCGGACTCGGCGAAAGATGAGTCCGGATACGTTCGATCCGCCGCCAGTGCACCTCCCCGCGCTGAAAATTGTTCTGGGAGATATCGACGAACGTGTAGAGGTCCGAATCCATGACGCGCGTGACCGACGCATCGGTGACGTCGTGGGCGTCCTGCATATCGGTCAACTCGATGCGGACTCCCGCCTCCGCCGCCCGCTCCACAATGTATGCCGCCCAGTATTCGCCCCACTCCGGACGCTCTTTCGTTTCGTTGTTCATGTTGTAGAGCACGTGGTCGTACCGTAGGGTGTAGGACAGGATCTTGTCGACGAAGGACCGCTGATATTCCAGGACCGGTTCGTTGTTGTCGAGTGCGGGAACCGTCGCGAAGAAGGGATGTCCCGGGTCTTGGCTGAACTCGCCGACGGGCAGACCCGATTCTTCGGCCGTGAAGTTGACGTTGTTTTCCGGGTTGTAGGGATGACGGAGCCAGCCCGCTTGGTCCCGGGTCCGATACGTGTCGTGGCGCTCCCAGATCTCGAGCTCGACGATCATGTGCCTCTCCGCCGTGGCCACAAGAATTCGCTCGAACCGATCCCAGTACTCGTCGTTCCACTCCTCGAGGTCGTAGACGTCGATGAGCGGATCCTCGGTTCGGCGGACCATCCGATAGGGCCACAGGTCCCGATGGTCTCCGACGATCTCCCGGGACGCCATCGTATTTCGCACGTAATTACCGCCTACGTCCGCCATCTTCTCGAGATGGTCCACCAAGTCCGGACGCTGGAAGATGTTGTGATAGTCCGAGGCACCGATGAGCACGACCGGTTCCCCTCGATATTGCCAATAGAAGCGGTTCTCCGCGTAGGGCTGAATTCGAGCCCGCTCCCGGACCTCTCGGTCGTTCGACACGTTCGGCGGTTCCGCGCAACCCGCGAACATTCCGGCAAGCAGCATCGACCCGGCAAGGTGAGCCGGCCAGAAAGCTTTCACATCGTTCATCGCCTTTCCCTCCCACTCAAGAACATGCGGAACCGAACATGAGGAACCGGACCCTGCGATCGCGGCTCGCGCCGCGACCGTTTCTCCCGCGCCCACGGGGCGCGCCTACATCCCCAACTGGCGGGGCAGCCACAGGCTGACCGCCGGAACAAATGTCACCATCACCAAGGCTATAACCAGGGGAACCAGAAACGGAAGGGTCCCCTGGACGACGCGCTGGAAGGGGACCCCGGTGACGGAACTCAGCACATACAGCACGAGCCCCACCGGAGGGGTAAGCAGTCCGATCACCAGATTCAGAATCATCACCACTCCAAGGTGCAGAGGATCGACGCCGTACTGCAAGGCCACCGGCATTAGAACGGGGACGGTGATGAGGAGGGCGGCTACCGGCTCAAGCAACATCCCAATTAGGAGCAGCGCCACGTTGACCATGAGCAGGAAGAGATAGGGGTTGTCCGTGAGGCTCAACAGTGAGTCGGCCACGAATTGCGGGCCCTGCTCGCGGGCCAGCACCCATCCGAAGAGTCCGGCGGCCGACACGATCAGCATGATCGATCCGGTGGTGCGCGCCGTCCGAAGCAGCACCTCGTACAAGCCCCGGGGGGACAGCGAACGATAGCAGACGCCGAGAAGGATCACGTATACGGCGGCGGCCGCCGCCGCTTCGGTGGGTGTAAACACCCCGCCCAGGATTCCCCCCAGTAGAATGACCGGCGCTCCCAGTACGGGCAGGGCGCCAACAGCGACGTCCAGGAACGGTTGGCCGTCGGCGGGCACTCCCCGCTCCGGGTCGTGGCGTCTCGCGTGGAAAAAGACATACACACACAGGACGGCGGCCAATACCAGAGCCGGAAGGATGCCGGCGGAAAACAGGGCCCCGACGGAGACTCCCGCCGTCACCGCATAGATGATGGCGGGAATGCTCGGGGGCATGATGGGCCCGATCATGGAGGAGGCGCCGGTCAGACCCAACGCAAACCTTTCGTCGTAGCCGCGCTGCCGCATGGCGGGCACCAGGACGGAGCCCAGACCGGCCGCGTCGGCGATCGCCGCGCCGCTCATCCAGGAAAACATGACGCTGCTGCCGACATTCACGTATCCCAAGCTGCCCGGTACGCGTCCCAGCAGGCTCATCAGGAACCGAAACAGCCGGTCGGTCAGGCCCGCCCGGTTGCTCAGGTAGCCGGTCATGATGAACAGCGGGACAGCCAGCAGCGGAAAGGAATTGAGTGCCGCCACGGTGCGCTGCAGGGCGACGCCGAGAGAGATGTCCTCGGCGCCGGTCACGTAGACGAGGCAAGGCAGCAGTAGGGCGAAGGCCACCGGCACACGGAGAGCCAATAGCACAATCACGGCGGCGATCAGCAGGACCAGGATCAGGCGGCACCCCCGGTCTCCGAGCTCAACTCCCCATCCCCCGGCACCCGTTCGTCCCAGACGGGGCGACCGGCCCGCAGGGCATAGACGACGTTCAGCAGGCTGTGCAGGGCCATCAGGCCGAGGCCAACCGACGCTGCCCCGTACCACCAGCTCATCGGAATACCGAGCGCCGGCGAACCCACCGGCCCCACGCGCCACACGAAGGGCAAGCCGCCGATCAGCAACAGGAGGCAGGAGGCCGCGACCAATCCTCCGCTGACACATTCCAACAGCACCCTGCTCCCCCGGCCGAGACGTGAGGACACCAGATCGACCGTGATATGCCGCCCCTCGGCCATCACGAAAGAGGCGGCGACAAAAGCCAGCCAGATCAAGGCGAACCGCGCCACCTCCTCGCTCCAGGGGATGGGGGCGCGAAACAGATAGCGGGCCGCCACCTGGGCCGCCATGACTCCCAGGACCGCGGCCAGCAACCCCGCCGCCGCCAGCCGTTCCACGCGAATCAGCCCGCCGATCCAACGCCCCACGACTTCCTCCTCCCGGCGGCTCACAAGCTCTGCTCCTCGGCGGAGGAAACCGCCTCCCGGCTTTGGTCCCGGCCACTCTCGTCGCCGAGCGGCGGCGGGCGGTCCTGGGTGGAGATCCTCCGGTAGAGTTCGCTGAACTCAAACCCCTGGTCGAAGAATTCCCGGGCGCGCTCGCGAAAGGACTCCACATCCACGTCTTCGACGATCCGCATTGCGCCGCTCTGGCGCCAGCGCTCGAGAATCTCCCGCTCCCGTCGTTCGGTCCCTGCGTAGACCTCGTCCCCCAACTCCCGGACAGCCGCCGACAAGGCCTTCCGTTGGTGCTCGTCCAGCCGCCGCCAAACCCGTTCGTTGATGAGGATCTGCACCGAAGACTGGATGTGCCCCGTGAGATTCAGGTATTCCTGCACCTCGTGGAAGCCCATCGCCAGGATCGTCGGCACCGGGTTCTCCTGTCCGTCGGCGATCCCCTGCTGCAGGGCCATGTAGACCTCGGAAAAGGCGATGGGCATGGGGCTCGCCCCCAGGGACTGCCCGGAGGCCTGCCACACGCGGGCTCCCGGCAGGCGCAGCCGAAAGCGTCTCAGATCGTCGGGGTGCCGGATGGGCCGGTTGGAGGTGATGTGGCGCGCGCCGTAGACCCAGGTGTCCAAGACCCGTACACCGTAGCGCCCGCGCAACTCGTTCCACAGCGGCGCGGCGATCTCGCCTCTGGCTACCTCCAGCATATGATCGAGATCCCGGAAGGCATAGGCGGCGTCGAAGGCTCCGATCGGCGGATGCCACATCGCCAGGAAGGACGGCCCGGCAACGGCCAGCTCCAGCTCGCCGGCCACCAGCTGCTCCAGCAACTCCGCTTCGTTGCCCAGCTGTGCGGCTGGAAAGACGGTCACCTCCAGCCCCACGTCGGCCGCGGCCAACCGCTCGCCGAGGTGGGCCGTCCCGAAGACATGCGTGGGAGAGCTGACCTCATAGACGTGAGCCAAGCGCAGCCGAATCGGCTGGCCGGGAGCGGCGGGCTGTCCGCATCCGGACAACAGCCCGGCCAGCGCCGCAATGAGCGGCCATGAGCGGAGCGCCTCCGAAGAGACGAAGCGGGTGTTTCGGGTTTCGAGTTTCCAGTCTTGCGTGCCGGAGTGGCCGGGTCGTCTGTTTCTTGGCGAGATCATCCGTCTCTTCACCACACTCCCGTCCCGATGTTTCCGCCGGTTTGCCGACGACATCTTCCCGAGAGCGAATTCTTGGCAGACCGGCGCGGGCCGTTTCGTCGGATCTCAGTGTACCGACCGAAACCGCGGCCATCCAGCCCGGGGGGGTCAACAGGGGTTCGTCTGGTCGGCTGATCCGGGAATGTGTTGCATCCTGCCCACAACTGTACACGCCGTCGTCCCGCCTCTGCCGTCGAAGTCCCCGGTTCGGACCATGGTCAGACGAGACTCGACAGGGTAGCCCGTTGCTTCCGTGACGGCGGCGACCGGCGGGGCTGGCTGCGGCACTCCATTCATCGCAGGACCGGAGGTATGGGGCAATCGATCACCTCGGCG
>CAYRCA010000018.1:8230-10680 GCA_964422565.1 uncultured Acidobacteriota bacterium
TCCATCATGTCCCGCCGGAACTGGTTCTCCAGCCGGAGGAGTTCGGCCTCCTCCGAAGTCAGCAAACCGTCGTGAGCCGCGCAGGCGGCGCAAGCCTCGAGGATCCTTTTCTTGACGGGCGGGGTCGCCTCGGCCAGCCGGGAGAGGGCGGCGTCGAGTCGGTCGATCCCACACCGTTCCGGATCGAGCAGGGACAGCTCCCCGCCCGCCGCCAGGCGGTCGGTGCCGGCCCGGAACGCTTTCCGGGCCTCCTCCGGATCCTCGGTCCCCGCGTGCGCCATGGCGGAGAGAACGATTACCGCGGACTCGGCGACCGCCTCGAGGGACCCGTGCCGCTCCCGAGCAGCCGGCCGGCTCTCCACATGGGCGTCCAAGTGCCGCTCGAGAACCTTCAGCAGGGCAAACTCGAACAGCGTCACCCGGCGGTCCGCCTCGATCAACTCGCGAACGGCGCCGCGGAACGTCTGATACTGGGGCGAGGACAGACTCCGTAGCCCGGGGAGGGCGAGGTCCAGGAGGGGAAGCCGTATCCCGGATTCCGCACGATCCAGCAGGCGGAACAGCGATTCGGCGCGCTTGCGGACGGCGAGACCTCCCCGATCCAGCACCACCCGAAGCTGGCGATCCCGAACCTCCGGCTCCGGGTCGAGAAGCAGCGCGAAGACCAGCGCCTCCGCCTCGAAGGGGTCCCTGCCGGCGCGCCTCAGCTCCCCCGGAATCTCTCGCAACAGGGCGGCGGCATAGGCCAGGGTGGCTGGCGTGGGCGAACCGACGGACCGCACCAGCCGGTCCGGAGAGAACTCCAACCGTTCGGGCGCCAGCCCGGATACACCCGGAGTCTCCCCCCGCTCCGCGCGGACTTCGTCCAATGCAGAGAGGCGTGGAAACACGCCGTCGAAGGAGGGATCCAGCCTGCGGATCCGGTCCTCGAGCGGCGGATGAGTGGAGAACACGCCTCCGAACGGGCTTCGAAGCGCGTTGGAGAAAAAGAGATGACTCAGTTCGTCGGCGTGAGGGTTGTCGATCCGGGACCCCTGGCTCATCCCTCCGATCTTCTTCAGGGCGCCCGCGATCCCCTCGGGATTGCGGGTGAACTGGACGGCGGCGGCGTCGGCGAGGTATTCGCGCTGCCGGGACACCGCGGACTTGATCAGCTTTCCGAAGAACACTCCGATGGAGCCCACGACAAGCAGCGCCAGCCCGATGATCAGCAGATGGGCCGACGAAGACTTCTCGCGCCGACGTCCGGCGAAAGCCTGACCCCGGGCGGAGACGTGAAACATCGTGCGACCGATGATGGCCAGCAGAAGAATCCCGTGCAGCACCCCGATAAGCCGGATGTTGAGCCGCATGTCGCCGTTGAGGATGTGGCTGAACTCGTGGGCCACCACACCCTGAAGTTCGTCCCGATTCAGGTGATCGAGGGCTCCCCGGGTGACCGCCACCGCGGCGTCGTTGACCGAATAGCCGGCGGCAAAGGCGTTGATGGCGGGCTCTTCGTCGAGTATGTAGACCGCCGGAACCTGGGTTCCCGAGGCGAGGGCCATCTCCTCGACCACGTTCAGAAAGCGTCGTTCCTTCAGGTCCCGGGTGTCGGGCGCCGCCGGACGGGCGCCCACCATCTCCGCCACCGCCGCGCCTCCCCGCCGGAGAACGAGGATCTTGAAGAGGCTCCCGCCGCCGATCACAAAGAAGGCCAGCACAACCACCAAGGCGAGGACATCGGGCTGCCAGTAACTAACGGGGGCGATGAGGTGGGCCGTACTGGTGAATCTCAGGGTCACCAAAGCGACGGCGTACAACGTCAGAATGATGAGGATGACCGCGATAGCAAAGTAGGCGATCAGCCGGCGACTCTTGCTCCGGGCGGTTGCCTGCGACTCGAAGAAATCCATTCGGTCCAGCCGGTTCCCGAAGCCGCTCTATCGGCTGAACGAAACTTTGGGCGCCTCCCGCTCGGCCGGCGACTCGACCTGGAACAGTTGGGCGCTCTGGAAATTGAAGGCTCCGGCGATCAGGTTTGTCGGAAACGACTCGCGCGACGTGTTGTAGGTCATGACCGAATCGTTGTAAGCCTGACGGGCGAAGGCGATCTTGTTCTCGGTCGAGGAGAGCTCCTCGCTGAGCTGCATCATGTTCTGATTGGCCTTCAGATCCGGGTAGGCCTCGGCCAAAGCGAAAAAGCGTCCCAAAGCCCCGGTGAGTGCGGCCTCCGCACCCAGGAGGCCCTTCACGGCACCGGAATCCTCCGGGTGGGCCGCCGCCGCTTGTGAGGCTTGAGACGCCTGATTACGAGCCTGGATCACCGCTTCGAGCGTCTCGCGCTCGTGGGCCAGGTAGCCCTTCGCGGTCTCGACCAGATTCGGGATCAGGTCGTAGCGGCGTTTCAGCTGCACGTCGATCTGCGCGTAGGCGTTCTTGAATCGATTGCGCAGCGACACCAGCCGGTT
>CAYRCA010000018.1:10690-18579 GCA_964422565.1 uncultured Acidobacteriota bacterium
AAACACCCACGACCCAGAAGATGAGCACCGCCACGATGCCCACGAAGATCAGTAAAATTATCAAGCCGATACCCATGGCCCCAAGTATCGCCGAGCATCCGCGATGGAAGCAAGATCTCATTTTCCACTTTCCCAGCCCGGACTCGTCCTCCGACCCGGGCCGACCCAGAGTCAAGTCGCCATCGCCTCGCGTTGACCCTTCGGCATTCGGGCCCACCCGTCCGGGCGGCCGGGGTCGCTCCCTCGGGTCTCACGCGGCGGCCCGTTGAGGGTTACCGTCGAGGGCCGCGCATCGCCGGGGGTGGTGCTCCTCGGACTCGGACAGGATCCCTTCCGGCATCACCGCCGGTCCTGTCCCGGAATCGACGGCGTCGAGTCTGGAGATCTCTTTTGACTCTCTTGACTCGTTGTCCAAAGGGGCATTAGCATCCAGCTGGGAGAGTCGAGATCGTACGCGGCGCGTGTCGGATCGACCTCTCGGCTTTGCGCCCGTGGCGCGCGGAGAGACCCGTGGAAAGAGCGAACAGGAAGGCCTGATTCGTTAGTGGCGGGGACTCCGGAGAAGGGGTCTCGACTCCAGTTCTTGGGCGGTGGTGCACTTGAGTTGCCTGGGCGTGAAACCGGAAATCTGGGGTCATCCATTGCTGGCTCACAACAGGGCATTCCGGCGCTTTCCCGCACCCTTGCCCCAGCGTCCCGCCGTTCCCCGTTTCACACCTCGGCGTGCCGGGAGAAGCCTCTTGTGAACGACACCGCGGCGGCCGTAATCCCGATGCTCATGGCCATAATCGGCGGCCTCGGCATCTTCATGCTGGGCATGAAGTTCATGTCCGAAGGGATGCAGGCCGTGGCGGGCGGTTCCCTGCGCCGCCTGATCAGTCTGGTGACCGACAATCGGCTGACGGCCACCGGAGCGGGCACGGCGGTCACGGTCCTGGTGCAGTCCTCCACGGTCACGACGGTGATCATCCTGGGGCTGGTGAACGCTGGTCTGATGCAGCTCCATCAGGCCATCGGCGTCATCATGGGCGCCAACATCGGCACTACCATCACCGGATGGATCCTCGTGCTGAAGGTCGGCAAGTATGGGCTCCCCCTGCTGGGGGTGGCGGCGCTGGTCTACCTCTTTTCCCGCCGGGACAAACTGCGGTTTGTCGCCATGGCCATCATGGGCATGGGGATGGTTTTTTTCGGCTTGGAGCTCATGAAGGACGGATTCGCGCCCATGAAGGACGTCCCCGCCTTTATGAATGCCTTCGCGTGGTTCCAGGCCGACACCTACCTGGGCGTCCTCAAGTGCGTGATGGCGGGGTGCGTCCTGACTCTCCTGGTGCAGAGCAGCAGCGCCACTTTGGGCATCACCATCGGCCTCGCCTCGACCGGGGTGATCCCCTTCCCCACGGCGGCCGCCCTGGTTCTGGGTGAAAACATCGGAACCACCACGACCGTGCTCCTGGCCTCGATGGGCGCGAATACGAACGCCAAGCGCACCGCGCTGGCGCACGTCCTTTTCAACGTGTTCGGCGTGTTCTGGATCACCCTCGTGTTCCCCTGGTATATCCGCGTCGTGTCGGGAGTGGTCCAAGGGTTCCACGGCACCGATCCCATGCTGATGCGTCTGGCCGACTTCCCGAACCCGCTGGAGTTCGGCGCCATCATGACGGCTGGCATCGCCTCGACCCACACCGGCTTCAACGTAGTGAACACGCTCCTGTTCCTGCCGTTCCTAGGACCCTTCGCGCGGCTTCTGGAGCGGCTGGTCCCAGAGCCCGGCTTCAAAGAGGTGCGGCGCCTCAGAAGCCACGATGCGCGGGTGGTCTCGGCTCCGGTCCTCGGGCTGGAGCAGAGCCGGGGCGAAGTGGTGCAAATGGGCCGGGGCGCTTTGAAGATGATCGAGTGGATCCGTCAGTTGGGTTTTGACGGCCCCTACGACGAGGGCCTGATCCAGAAGACCCTCCACCGGGAGGAGGTGCTCGACAACGTCCAGGTTGAGATCGTCACCTTCCTTACGAAGGTACTGGACGCCAGCGTGCCCCGTTCCATCGCGCAAGAGGCCCGGCAGCAGCTTCGCATCGCCCACGAATATGAATCGATCAGCGACCGCCTGGCCGACGTGCTTCGGGCGTATCTCAAGCTCCGCAAGAAGCGGCTCGAGCTCCCGGCGGACCAGTTCGCGGGGCTGCGGAATCTTCACGACGGGGTTGCGGAATTTCTGCGACAGGCCACCGATGCCTACGCCCGGCGCCAGGCGCTGGATGACGCCACGGTACAGAGCACGGCGGCCGCCATCAACCGGCGGATCAAGGGTCTCCGCAACGATCATCTTCGGCGCATGATCGACAGTTCGGTGGATCCGAATCTGACGCTGATCTTCACCGGACTTCTCACCGACTACCGGCGAATCCGGGCCCACACGACGAACGTCTACGAGGCCAGTGTGGGCACCGGAGAGACTAGTGGAGCCTAGACCGCCTCCCGGGGAAACGGTCGCCGGTCAGCTGAGCTGCAGGACGATTCGCCACAACACCCGGACGGCCATGAGGACGACGACGAGCAGACCGAGGCCTCCGAGGATATTGACGATCCATGAATTGCGTCGCTCCCCCATGATGTCCCGCCGGTTAGCCAACCACAGCAGCGTGCCGGCCATCAAGGGATTGCCGATGACCGTCAAGGCCTGCCCGAAAATGATGAGCTGAATCGGGTTGCGCCCGCCGCCGAGAGCCAGCAGGGCCACCACCAAGCCGATCAGCAGCACTCCCACGGTAAAGATTCGCGGCCACCTGTCGCTGAGCTTCGGCGGCTTGCCGATCCCGTCGGCCAGGATGCTGCCGCCAATCATGGCGTTGATCAGGAACGGGTTGAGCGACACGGCCACCAACCCGACGCAGAACAGCGCGTAGGCAGCCGGCCCCATGAGCGGTTCCAGCGACCGGGCCAGGGTGCCGATGTTGTCGGCGGGCAGGCCTCGGATCACGGTGGCAGCGGTGATCATGATGATGGCGCTAACACTTGTCAGAACAATCACTCCGGCGATGGAGTCGCCGATGCCCCTGCGATAATCCCGAATGTCCCACCCCTTCTCACGGACCAGATTCCCCTGGTAGAACGCTCCGGCCACGGAGAAGGTTGTGCCCAGCAGAGAGGCGACCAGGATCATGGGGTCGTCGACGGTGCCCCCGACGAGGCGCGGAACACCGATGGTTACACCGTCGGGGAGGCTTGGGATCAAGCCCTTGATCACCCCGACGGGATCGGGGCCCGCCGCGAAGAGATTGAAGGCGAAACTCACCAGGATCACGCCCACCATGATCTTCATTCCCCGCTCCAGGATCCGGTAGATGTGACCCGCGGTGAACAGGAAGATGATGATCAGGGTGTTGACGAGCACCAACCCCCACAGCGCCCAGGGTCCCGGCAGGAACGCTCCCAGAGCGGTCGCCAGGGCGACGTTGTTGGAGAACTGAAAGGCGCTGCAGACGAGGCAGAGATTGATCCCGATCAGGGCTGCGAACCACCGGCCGACCCGCCCCGCCACCAGCGTGCACGGGGTGGCTCCCCCGACCACGCCGACGCGGGCGGACATGGTCATGTACGTGCCCATGAGCAGCGCCGTCAACGCCAATACCCAAATCAGCTCATAGCCGTGGTTGGCGCCGACGTTGGAGCTGATCAGAAGACTTCCGGGGCCGAAGACGACGCAGGCGGTGATCAACGCCGGTCCCAGCGCCCGCCACCAAGGCGGTCGCTCCGGCAGGATTTCCGGCTTCACTGCGGACATGATGCTCCCTTCCCCAACAAGATCAGCGCGGCTCCGGCCCTTCCGAGTCCGCCGACAAAGTCGAATCGGATCTCGATGGAGCCCTGAAACCGCCATCCCGCCAACTGCTTCCAGTTTCTCCGATCCGAGTGTCAGACTCTAGCGGACTGCCGCCAAAGGGTCAATTCAATTCCCGCATGCGCATTCCCGCATGCGCCCAAAATATCCAGGGTCGCCTCCCGCGCCCGAGGTGGGGGCCGGGCAGTCCAGCCCTCAGCGAAGGCCCGACATTTCGACCCTCTCGATGTAGTCCATTTCGGGAAACTGCCTCTTCAGATAGGCGTTGCCCAACTGGTTGAGCAACGCCGGCCGGGGGCCCTTTCCCTGGGGCGCCAACTCCCCATACCCCGTATACAGCGAGTCGACGACCGACATGCCCTCGACCACCCGCGCGATCGGCGTGAAGTGGGAGTCAAGGCCGGGGTTGTCGGACAGATTGATGAAGAGCTGAGTCGTCCTCGACCTCGGCCCCTCCTGGGCAAAGCTCAGCGATCCTCTTACGTTGGAGCTTCGGGAAGGGTCGTCTGGGATAGTCGCATCCGCCCAGATCGCGTTGATCTCCGGGTCCCCGTGGACGCCGAACTGCGCGATAAAGCCTTCAACGACCCGGTAAAAGGCCACGTCCCGGAAGTAACCGATCCGTATCAGGTTGTAAAGGCGATCGACCCCGTGAGGAGCCGACTCCCGCTCGGTCTGGAGGACGAATGTCCCCCTGGTGGTGACGAAGTAAGCCTGAAACCGCTCCGGCGCCGGGTCCCGGGCGAGGGCCGGGATCAGCAGCGCGGGATGCGACTCGCCCGGATCCAGCGCCACCTCAGCTTCGTCGTCGGCCACGGATGGCGCCCGCTCAGGCCCCTCGGCCTCCTCCCGGCAGACCGCAAGCAGCAGTGGAAACAGGACGACGCACAGAAGCCCGGCCCGTTGTCGCATCGAACCCTCCGGATCCGAGGTCCCCGCAGCAACCCGTCATACTCACCTTACCACCCGGAGGAGGGAGACGGAAGCCCGAATCATCCTACTTCGGACAGCCGTCGAGGACTCGTCTAACCGCTCGGGCGAGGTCTTCCGGGCGATACGGCTTGTGCAGAAAGGCATCGCCCGGGGCATTATCGACCTTCGATTCGGTGTAGCCGCTGGAGAGGATGGACTTCACCCGCGGGTTGACGGCTCGCAGCTGCCGGACGCACTGGGCGCCGTCGAGCCTGGGCATGGTCATGTCCAGCAACACCAGATCGATCTCCGACATACGTTCCCGATAGACCCGTAGCGCCTCTTTGCCATCGACGGCTTCCAGCGTCCGGTATCCGTACTTCCCCAGGATTCGACAAGCCAGCACCCGAACGGTCCGCTCATCATCCACCACCAGGACGGTCTCCCCACGGCCGGAACCGGCCGGAGCCTCGTCTTTGACCGGATTCGCCGGTTTGTCTGTGACTGGAAGGTAAACCTCGAAGACCGATCCTCGCCCCTCCACGCTTCGGACATCGATCCAGCCCTTGTGGTTCCGCGCCACGGCGTAAGCGATCGCCAAGCCGAGTCCCGTGCCCCGATGCACTTCCTTGGTCGTGAAGAAGGGGTCGAAGAGGCGGTCTCGGATGGAGAGGGGAATGCCGCAGCCGGTGTCGGACACTCGCAGTATGACGTACCGGCCGCCGGGCACGGCCCCCAGGAAACCGGCCGCTCCGGCTTCGGAGAACACCCGGTTCTTGGTCTCGATCTTCAAGAGTCCTCCGTCGGGCATGGCATCCCGGGCGTTGACGCAGAGATTGACCAGGATCTGGTCGATATGGCCGGGATCCGCCTCGATTGCCGAGGAATCCGCGTCCAAGAGGGTTCGGATCTCCACCGTGGCGGGTATCAGACGGCGGAGCATCGATAGATTCTGTTCGACCAGGTGATTCAGTTCGATCACCTCGACGGATCGATCCTTCGGACGGCTGAAGGCCAACAGTTGTGTCGTCAGGTGGCGGGCCCGTTCCGCCGACTGCAGAATCGCCTCCACCTGCTCCGAAATGGGGGACTCGGGGGAGAGGTACTGAAGAGCCAAACCGGCGTTGCCCAGGATGCCCTGCAGGAAGTTGTTGAAGTCGTGGGCGATTCCTCCCGCCAGCGTCCCGACCGATTCCAGTTTTTGAGCCTGCAGCAACTGCCGCTGCAGCGTCTCCCTTTCCTCCTCGGCCAGTTTTTGCTCGGTGATGTCCGTTGTCAGTCCCCTTATGGTATCCACGACACCGCCATTCGTCACGACGCGAACCATGTCGCGAAGCCACAAGGTTCGCCCATCGGCGGTCAGCGCCCGGTATTCCCACACGTATCCCCGCTTGGCGTCCATCGCTTGGTCCCAGAGGCGCAACGCCTCGGCGCGGTCATCGGGGTGGATCGTGGTGAACCGGAACTCGGGATCCTCCAGCCAGCTTTCCAACGCGTGCCCCAGCAATGAAACGGCCCGCCGGTTCATGAACGTGTACCTTCGCGAGACAGGGTCCGCCTCCCAGACGAGGGCGTCGAGGTTGTGCACGAGTTCTCGATAACGCTCCTCCGAGACCTCAAGCTCCCGGCGGGCGGTCTCCAGTTGGCGTTTCGTCTGAAAGGCGCTCATGGCGCGCTCGGCGATCGAAGGCAGCACATCCAGATAGCCGATTTCCTTTACCACATAGTCGAAGGCGCCGGCGCGGAGAGCTTCGACCGCCACCCTCTCGTTGCCCAAACCGGTCACCATGATGACGGGAACGGAAACGCGGCGTTGGTTGAGAAGGCGCAGGAGGGTCAGGCCGTCCATCTTCGGCATGTGGTAGTCGGCCACGATCAGGTCGAAATCGTCGAGGTCCAGGGCCCGCAGCCCTTCCTCCGGGTCGTCAAAGGCGACGGCGTCCGTATTCTCGAGTGAACGAAGAGCTTTCAACTCGAGTAGCTGGTGATCCGCATCATCCTCCAGCAGCATGACGCGCCGTCTTGCCGACGCCTCGAAAGCCGGCTGCGACTCGATGGGGGGCAGACTCATCGCCATGGCCGTTCTCTATTTCAAGGCGGTCCGATACCGCCGTCCTTTCATCTAGTCGTCGGACGGCAGCTTGTTGACCAATACCCAGTACAACTTCAGGTCGCGTATCGTCTTCAGGAAGTCCTCGAACTGGATGGGCTTGGTGACGTAGGAATTAGCGCCGTTTCGATAGCTCTTCAGGATATCGACTTCCTGCTCCGAACTGGTGAGCATGACAACGGGGATCGATTTGAGGGAGGGGTCGCCCTTGATGCGTTCGAGCACGGTGAACCCATCCACCTTGGGAAGCTTGATATCGAGGAGTATCAAACCGGGTCGAGGCGCCGAACACTCGTCGGCGAACCGCCCCTGGCGAAACAGGTAATCGAGGGCCTCCTGTCCGTCCTCGACCGTCCTGATGTCGTTGACGACGTGATTGGTTTGCAGCCCTCTTCGAATAATCAGGGCGTGATCCGGATTGTCCTCAACCAACAGGATCTTCAGCATGTCCACGATAGTCTCTTCCGCTTGAGGTCGCTTCGGAGTCCCCTGGAGCGGGCAAGGTAAACCAGAAGGTACTTCCCTTGCCCTCCCCCTCGGACTCGGCCCATACCCGACCCTTGTGAGTGGCGATCACGCGTTTCACGATCGCCAGCCCCACGCCGGTGCTCTCTCCCTCGTACTTGCCATCCACTCGATAGAAGATGTCGAAGACTTTCTGCAGATACTCGGGGCGAAGGCCAACGCCGTTGTCCCGAATGTGAAAGAGGTAGTCACCGTTCTCTTTGGCGCCCGTTCCAATGCGGACGTGGGGAGGTATCCCGGGCCGCGAGTAGTTCAGTGCGTTTGCCAGCAGATTGGACCAGACCTGGATTAGGCGCGACGGCTCGCAAACGACATCGGGAAGGTCGTCGGCCACCTCGACGCGGGCTCCGCGCAGGGTAATCTGCCCCTGAACCTCCTCGATCG
The DNA here is from genome assembly GCA_964422565.1 of uncultured Acidobacteriota bacterium. Taxonomy (GTDB): domain Bacteria; phylum Acidobacteriota; class UBA6911; order RPQK01; family JAPXNP01; genus CAYRCA01. The sequence continues at coordinate 18,460 of CAYRCA010000018.1, forward strand.
CCTTCTCGACGAGCCGCCCCATCCGAATCCGTTCCCGGGGTTGGGCCAGTCGTCCGATCCGGGAAAGCTCGAGCAGCTCGCGAACGAGGTGAACCAGCGCATGATCTCGGCCACCGGCGA
>CAYRCA010000019.1:0-18365 GCA_964422565.1 uncultured Acidobacteriota bacterium
GCCTCGGACCACGGCTCGACTTCGTGCAGGCGCGCCATGTGTCCGATGCTGAACCAGTTCGTCACGCGGAGGTGCCCTTGCTCGGGCACGCGTGCGGCGTGGATATGGAGCGCAACACTGATCTCGGCGACAGCGTCTCCGTCGTCGATTCTCAGTTGCCCCTCCCGGCGTCCCTGGCTCGCATCCTGCGGGACCCTGAACGAAACGTACAGGGCTTCAGTCTCCCCGCGCCAGCGATCGCCTTCGCGCAGCGGACGCAGGGCTTCGTAGACGCGGTACGGCGCCTTGCGAATCACATAGTCGGGCGTCGGCTGGTCCGGCGGAATCGCGCTGCAGGGCGGCCCCGAGTTCTCCGGCACCTTGACGTCGATGAGTTGGTAGATCTCCGGATCGAGAACTCCCTCGAACGTCACATTCAACGGAGCGTCCCGCCGCAGGCCCCGAAGGAGGACCTGAAATGCGGCCCGTCCGCCGCGCGCCGCGTGCAGTTCCACCGTCCGTACAGGAGGTGACGGCATGGGTGTGTCCGGGTACAGCCACTCGTTCGCGCTGACGACATGGGCCTGGATCGAACGGCCCTGTGCGGCGTCGAGCGAACCGAGCCACGGGATCCAAAGCGTCGCAGACAGAATCGCCCACTTGCGGCAGATCATCTCGGCTCCTCCTTCTTCCGCCGCGAGGTTAATCCTTGCCGAAGGAGAACACAAGGGGAAGACAGGCTTCCAGCTGGCTTCCAGCCTGTCGTCGTGGCGAAAAAGGAAGACAGGCTTCCAGCTGGCTTCCAGCCTGTCGTCGTGGCGAAAAAGGAAGACAGGCTTCCAGCCGGCTTCCAGCCTGTCGCCCTCGGGTCTCCGGCGGCAATTCTGAAGACGCGTCTCCCGCGCCGCGGTCCACGCCGGGGATGCCGCATCGACAGAAGAGGCCTGTCGTCCTCCTTTCGACAGGCAGGGATGCTTGCCTGTCGCCTTCCCCCTTCCGTCGGAAGGGTCTTTCGGAGGCGCCGGCTCTCCGATACCATCCGATAGACCATGGGTTTCCTGCGCGTCCTGTTCAAGTCTGACCGCCGGTCGGTGGTCACCGTTGTCTCGGGCCTGCCCCGCTCCGGCACCTCCATGGTGATGAAGATGCTGCAGGCCGGCGGCATCCCTCTCCTGAAAGACGACGTCCGCCCTCCCGATCCCGACAACCCCGGAGGATACTACGAGTTCGAGCGTGTCAAGCAGCTGGATAAGGGGGATATCGCCTGGGTGGCGGACGCCAGGGGAAAAGCGGTCAAAGTCGTCTCCCCATTGCTCGAATATTTGCCTCGGGGCTACCGGTATCGCGTCATCTTCCTGAGCCGCGGTATGGACGAGATCCTCGTATCCCAACGCAAAATGCTGAACCGCCTCGGTGCGGATCCCGATCCAACGGATGACGCGGTAATGGCCGCGCGGTTCGAAAGGCATTTGGCCAGGGTGGAGGGATGGTTGTCCCGCCAGCCGCACATGCGGGTTTTGTATGTCCGTCACCGGGACGTTCTGGCCGACCCGCAGCCCCAGGCCGCGCGGATCAACGCCTTTTGCGGGGGGTACTTGAATGAAGCCGCAATGGCCGAAGTGGTGGAGCCCCACCTTTACCGGAGTCGTACTTGAGTTGCCTTCGTGTTCGCCGCCGGCGGAGACGGCGGCCGGTTTCTCCGCGCCGCTACCGGGCCGTCGCCTCTTCTGTTCCGGACGTCAAACCGATATCTTTCCTATTGCCGGCAAGGGGTATAATCGATCCACCACGAGGAGGTGATGATGCTGTCAACGGCCTCCGTTCTTTCAGTCTTTCTTCTTGCAGGGGCGTCTCCCCTTCCGGCCCAGACGGAAGCCGCACTGTACCTCGTCGGCAGGGTCGTCATGGAGGATGGGACAATGCCTCCGTCGAACCTCCGCGTTGAGCTGGTCTGCGACGGCAAGGCGGTTCGCCAGTCATATCCGAACGATAAAGGTGTCTTCAGCTTCGACCTGGGCAGCCGCCGGCAGACCCAGACGGCCACCGACGCATCCGGGACGCCGACGACGGGAGGGCTCAATGAGTCCTTCGCCAGAGATGCCTGGAATTCGCCGGGGTTCCAGAGTCTGCGGGGCAGGGTGTATCTGGACGACTGCGTCGTCCGATTGGGGCAGGACCCTGGTTTTCGAGGCACTGAGATCAAGCTGGGGGTCCGCGGCCTGCTGGACGATCCCGATATCGGCGAGTTACTGGTGGGACGCACGCTGGTCGGGTCCGGAACTCTCGATGCTACGGCGCCACCCAAAGCGCTCCAGGAATTTCGGTCGGCGCTGGAGGAACTGTCCCGTGGGAAGCCGAACCGGAACAAAGTGCGGAAGCATCTGGAGTCGGCCGTTCGGATCCATCCGGAATTCGCAGAGGCCTGGACCCTTTACGGAACCCGCCTCCTTGAAGAAGGGCGGTCGAAAGACGCCGGAAACGCCCTGATCCGCGCCACCGAAGTCAACCCCGATTTGGCCGAGCCCTGGCTCGGACTGGCTCAGATCGCCGTAGAGTCCGGCAATTGGGATGAAGCGCGTGAGATGGCGGTGAAGGCGCTGCGAATCGACGGGGACGCGCCGAGAGGACTGCTTTATCTGGGGTTGGCCGAGTACTATCGAGGACGGTATCCCCGGAGTCACGGCGCGTTGGGGAGGCTGGAGGAGTTGGGAATAGCGGAGCGGTTCCCGATCGCGTTTCTTCATCTCGGGATGCTTTATGCGCGGGCGGGCGACGTGCCCGCCGCTGCGGAGCGCCTCAGAACGTATTTGACGATCGAGCGGCCTTCGGCGTTGTCCAACGACCGCCGTGAGTCCATTGAACGCCAGTTGGCTGAATGGAGGGCAAGCGGGGCTTTACCTTAGTCCGGCTTGCTCATCGCAAGTTACACATAACAATGTTCTGCGTGTCTTTCTTCGCTTCTCCTCTGCTATTCCTGCTCTTGTGGCAGGGATCGACAGAGAGTTGCCGTAAGGCGGTGGAAGCCCACGCCGGAGGCGACCTCGATCGCGCCGCCGACGAACTGGAGCGGTGCGTCGACGAACACCCTGCCGATATTGGGTGGCTTCTCAGGCTTTGCTCGGTCTACCAATCGCTGGGCCGGGACGACGACCTCTACCGCGCCTCGCTGACGGGAATCGACCGGTTTCCGGACGAACGACGTTTCCGCCTGACGGCCGGCATCCGTGCAGCCAGGGTGGGAGAACTGGACAAGGCGGGCGGGATCTTCTCCGACGCGCTCTCCCGCTGGCCGGGCGACGTCGCGTTTCGGGAAAACCTCGTACAGGTCCTTCTGTTGCGAGGCATGGCGAATCTCGACACCGGGGAAAACGAGGCCGCCGAAGCGGATCTTCGTTGGGCCTCCGGCTTGGACGGGACGAATTGTGATGTATTGATCAATCTGGGCCGCGCTCTGTACAACCTGCTGCGCCCAGATGAGGCGCTCGAGGTCTTCGATCGTGTCCGGGAGATTCGTCCCGACCACCCGTCGGTTGAACTCCATCGGGGGATTGTTCTGGTGACCGTGGGGAGACACGCGGAGGCTGCGGATGCTCTGGATGGATTTCTCGCCCGTCAGCCCGATCCCGACGGACATTACTTCCGGGGCATGGCCCGAAAAGGTATCGGGGACTGCCACGCGGCGCTGCAGGACTTTGAGGCCGCGATGGCGGCAGGGGCTCGCGTAAGTGCGGACGCGCTCTTTGAGAGGGCGGGGTGCCTTGAACGGCTCGGGCGAATCCCGGAAGCTGAGGCGGCGTACCGTCATGCCGTCGAACTGGAGCCGGACAGGCCGAAGGTTCGATTGGCGCTGGGGCAACTGCTGGTGCGCTCGGGCCGTCGAGAGGAGGGTCTTTCAATTCTGAATGAGGCCAAATCACTGTACACCGGAATGGTCCGGGAAGATCAGGCCGGAATTTCGTTCAAGTCGATGCGGCCGGAAGATGGCGCGGGTGCCGGCCCGTAACGGCCTTCGAGGCCATGAGCTTCGAGCGCTCGGGAAGACGGCGAACGGAAGAAGGAGTCGTTTGGGATGCGGTCAGTCGCGATTGCCTCATGGCTGATGTTGGTTGCCTTGTCGACAGGGTTGACCGGGACGGCCCAGGTCGAACCGCCGATTGATTCCGATCTGCTGTCCCGTGCCCAGTTCGCCATCGACTCGGGTGCGCTGGAGACCGCCGTGGCTCTTCTCGAAAGGGCCGTCGACCGCGATCCGTTCAACAAAGCGCCTCGCCTCGCGTTGGTTGATGTCCTCATGAGACTCGGCCGAGGGGAAGAAGCCGAAAAACAGGCTGAAGCGCTTCGGAAGCTGTTCCCCACCGATCCGCAGGTGGCATTGCTTTCTGCCGCGGTGGCTTTTCATCGGGTCCGGTTCGAGGAATCCGAGCGTTTTGCCGGGGAAGCCATAAAACTCGGTCGGGGTTCCGTCGAAGCCTTCCGATTACGCGCCTTTGCCCGGTTCATGCTCGAAGATTACGACGGCTATGTGGACGACCTTAAGGCGATTATTGAGCGCGACCCCAATAACGCCGATTCGTACTATCACCTTGGTCGATTTTATTACGAGAATCAGCACTTCACCGAGGGTCTCGCAGCTTTGGAGAAGTCGACTCAGCTCGATCCCGGCCACTACAAGGCTCTCTATTTTCTGGGTTGGTGCCAACAGGCTCAGGGAGATCTCGCCGAGGCCAAGGACAGCTATCGGAAATCGATCAGGGTGATCCAGGCTCAGAATGCCAGCTACGGCTGGCCCTTCTCCGATCTGGGCGATCTCCTGATTACCGAAGGGGATTATGGAGACGGACTCGGTTGGCTGTACCAGGCCGTTCGAAACGATCCGGGCCTTCCCTACAGCCGTTACAAGTATGCCAGCGGCTTGATGAAGGAGGCGCCGACCGCCGAAGTGGAGGAACAACTCTTGAAGGCGATCCAGCTCGATCCCGGTTACACCGAGGCATACTACCTGCTCGGAAGGTACTACCAAGCCGTCGGAGAGATGGAAAGCGCCAAAGAGGCGTTCGCCCGGTTCCAGCAATTGAGGCAGAATCCGGAAGCCTCCCCCTATGGGGTCAAGCGCGGACGTTAGCTTAGCTACCAGCCGTCCGGTTGAATTCCTTCAATCGCCAGTTTCACATTCGGCTCCCTTGAGTCGAAGTGCGAGAGGATATTCGCGATAACAGGGCGCCACGCCCCGATTGACCCACCAGCTCGTAAAGTCCAGTTTGCCGTGAGGACCCACCCGGGCGGGATAAGTGAATTTCTTGAGAACCAATCCTCGGGTTGCCGAACTCGATTCGGGCGACAAGCCCTCCAATTCCGCGCTCGTCCGACTCGAGGGTGCCATTGCCTCATCGCCTACTGGTGCGCCTGGGCGTAGACCCGCTGGGCGATCATCACGGCCTGGCGCTCGATATCCTGGACCAGTTCCTTCGCCGCGTTCAGGCTCGCCGTCGCCTCCGAGGTCTTGCCCTGGACTTCGAGCACCTTCGCCAGGTAAAAGTGCCCCAGCGCCCTCTGTCGGGTCTCGCTTGTCCGGACATAGTGTTCCGATTCGGCCGCGATGAGCAGGTGCGCTTCGGCACCAAGCCCGGCGAGCAACTCCTCCGACTCCTCCTGCCGACCCAGTTCCCGCAGTGCCAGCGCTTGGTGGTAGGTACCGAGGGTCGGATATCGGCTTGCCTCTCCGGCCGTGATTCTCAGCAGTCTTTCCGCCTCGTCTTCGTTGCCCAGACGGCGGTGCAGCAACGCCATGGGATAGTAGAGAAATCCCCGGAGGTTGGGTTCCCGGGGCGCGACCTCGAGGTTGTCGGGATATTCGCAGGCGCGCTCGTAGTGTTCCAGAGCTCTTCGGGGGTCCGGTTCCTTCTCCGCCAGTCCGATGTTTGCCTCCACATAGACATTGTGTATGGAATACCCGCCCTCCCACGAGTTGAAATGGTTCGTTTGCAGGAAGGAGAGAGCCTCTTTGTGCTCCCCCGCTGAAACGAGAAGGTCGGATATTGCCGAGACCAGGGCATCCCGCTGTCGAACCGTTTCCACGTTGCGCCTCAGAAAGGCCAGGCGTTCCTCCGGAGGCACGCCCAATTCCTCCCTCACGCTGTCGAGTTCCAGCAGGATCCTGGAGTCGTTCGGGGCCAGTTCGAAGGCGCGGACGTAGGACTTCTCGCCCTCGACGAGGTCCTCGCCGGTCGCCAGCAGCGCCAAGCCCAGGTTCCTCCAGGCTCGGGCGTTGTCGGGTTCGAGCCGGGCGGCCGTCCTCCAGGACTCGATGGCGCGATCGACGCGGGCCGCCTTGGCGTGGATGAGGCCGAGGTAGTAGTGAGCCTTCCCGTCGCCCGGAGCGTGACGAAGCGCGGTTTGAAAGACGTCGGCGGCCTCCGGACGAAACGCGAAGGAGTAGTCCACGTTCGCCGAACGCGCCTTGGAGAACAGACCGGCCGCCGCCTCCGGCCTCCCGGACCGATCGGTGAGGTAGGCTCTGTGATACAGAACCAGCGAGCTTTCCCCCGTGTCCGCCAGGAGCTCCAAAGCGTCCGCGAAAAGGCCGGCGTTCGCGTAATACCAGGAGAACTCCAGCGCGGTCTGCTCGTCGTGCAGCAAGTGGCCGACGAGGGCCCGCGTTTCCCGAGCGGACTTGCCCAGCACGGCGAGCGCCTTCGCCTTTTCGTTGGCCCCCCAGGCGCTGAGGGGGTCGAGACGAAGACAGTGTTCGGCGGCTTCCAGAGCGGCCTCGGCCTTCCCGGCGAGTCGCTCAGCCGTCGCCAGAAGCGCCCAAAGCTGCGGATTCAAAGCGTTCTTGTCGACGGCCAGACGAACCTGAACCGTCGCTTCGGAAGGGTTGCCCCGACGGAGGTTGATTCCGGCAAGTCGTTCGTAGGCGCGTGACAGGTAATCCTCGAAATGGACGGCGCGGTAGAACGCGTCGTACGCCTCGGAGTCCCGCCTCAGACGTTCCAGGGCAAGCGCTCTCAGGTAGTAGAGGCGACCGTTGTCGGGGTCCCGCTTTTCGGCGAATTCGAGGTGGGACAGGGCCGAATCGTAATCCATTCGCTTGATGTCCAGCTCGGCCAGGGAGAGTCTGGATCGCGAGTCGAGGGGATCCCGACGGATCGCCTCGATAAAATAGCCCTCGGCTTTGACGGGGTTCCGGAACTTGTAGAGCCAGTCGCCGGCATGCCAGAGTTCGTCGCCCGATGCCATTTCTTCGGGGGGTGCCAGGGGAAGGGAGGGCTCCGGGAGCTCCAGCGGGGGGAGACTCTCGGAGGAGTACGAGATCAGCTCCCGCCCGTCCGAAGTCTGGAGGACGAGCCGATAGCCCTCGGACGAGTCGGGCGCCCCGCCCGGGTTGACGGACTCCACGAAGGGCCTGGACGGATCGAGATCCACCGTTCGATCCAGCAGGGTCCGTCCCCCTTCGGTCAAGACGATCCGGGCTTCCTTGAGAACGCCGGTGGAATAGACTCCGACGCTGATTTCGCCGGGGGCGACTTCGAGATTCAACGCTCCCTCGACGTTCGCCGTCTTGAAGGGCCCGATATCCCGCACCGGGAAGAAGAAATGGCTGTAGGCCTTTACCTCGCCGGGTTCGATCCAGTGGTAGTCGGGCTGGTTGTCGGAGTAGGCTCCCGCCTGGGGTTCGAGATAAGGGCCCTCCCCGTCGGCGAGGATAGTGTCCCAGATCCGCCCCGAAGGGGATGTCCCCCACGTCCAGAACTTCTTTCCGGTCACGATATGTGGGTTGCCGGTAATGACCGTCCCGGCGCCTCGGCCATGGTCCCAGGCCCCGAAGAACTCGCCCCGCTCGACGGCGAAATAGCTGGCGGCGTTGGGGACGTTCTTCCACCAGCTGATATCGACGCCTTCATGGACGGGCCAGTGGTAGTACTCCGTTTTCCCGTGATCGGTCATGACGCGGGTGGGGAAGATGGCCTGGTACCGATCGTTGGTGTTCGTCGCCGTCGTGGTCCACATCATGAAGGAGTGGCGCAACGGCGTCGGGTTGGCTAGACGGACCTTCGCCTCGATGACGCTCTTGCCGGGATAAACGGTCAATCCCACGATCCACCGCATCCTGTGGACGAACTCCGGTTCGCCCACCCAGACGGTTTTCGATCCGTCCGGATTTTCCACGAGGCGATACTGAACCGGACTGAATGCCGTGGGCCGGTGGCCGTGAGGGAAGTTCCATTCGATGCCTCCCGAAATCCAGGCCCCCGTCATGCCGACCAGCGCCGGCTTGATGGTGGGCTGCCAGTAGAAGAAGTTGTAGTTGTTGGTCTTGTCGACGGCGCCGTGAAGTCGGCCGCCGATTTCGGGAAGTACCAGGACCTTGATGAATTCATTCTCCAGCCAGCACGCCCGGTAGATCCCGTCGGCCTTCTCGTTTAGGAGAATTTCTTTGTACGGGTACGGATACACGTCCTGTCGTGTGGAACTCCACGAAAAAGTCGGGTTCACTTCGGGATCGCCGATCAGCCAGGTGGGGATGGAAAGGTTCTCCTCCCAGCCCTTCACCTGAGCGTGGGCGACGACGAAACCGGCCAGCAGAAGCACAAAAGACAGTATCAACGGCGCTCTGTGGGTCCTGAGCATATTCACCTCCCGACGGGCGACGGGCTCCGGAAGCCGTCCAACACGCCGGTCCTGCCGCGCCCGTCGGTCTACATGATCCCGCACGTCCCCGGGGTCTTGTCCAGTATCTGCATACCGATTGCATCGCCGACCGCTTCAGAGGATGATGGGGCCCTCTTTTGGCCCTTGCGCGTCGGATAGCGCGGTCCGACGGGCGGCGGCCGAATTCGGCGGCAAGTTTTGGGAGGATTCCGCCCATGAGTCTCACCCATCGGTTCTGTTTGACGTTGCTGGGATTGGTTCTGGTCTCCGCGTTGGCGCGGGCCGAGGTCGGAAGGGTCTGGGCCGCCAACGACGGGGAGAAGGTCTACCGCTTTGACTCCGATCATCCGGCCCGCGAGGGTAACAGCGTCTGGGACGGGCGGACCATCCGTCTGCGGGGACTTCGGAACGAGGTCGTCGCGTTCCAGATCATCGTGGAAACCGATCATCGCGGCGCCGAGAATCTGGAGGTGGCGGTGCACGCTCCGGTCCACCAGACATCGGGGGCGGTGATCCAAGGAAGTCCGTCCGGATACGGCCCGCAGGGTGGCATCGAAGTGTTCTCCCAGCATTACCTGCACGTGCAGCGGCCCACTCCTCCCGGCTGGTTCTACGGTTCCGAGGCTTCGGCGCCTCCGAGGCCGACCGGCTGGATCCCCGATCCCCTGATCCCGCCGTCCGCCGTTCGAGGGCGGGGTGGATTTCCGGTGACCCTGCCTCCCGCTGGCGAGCGAGTGGTCCGCAGCGACCACGAGATGGCGAGCCTGCCTCCGGTTCCGGCCCAAAACCAGGGCTTCTGGGTGGATGTCTACCTGCCCCGCGATCCGTCCCTGCCGGCGGGTCTCTATCGCTCGCAAGTCCGGGTGGCCGCCGGGGGAGTCGAGGTGGCCCGCCTGCCGCTTGAAATCCGGCTCCTGGACGCATCAATGCCCGACGAGAACCATTCCACGGTTTGGCTCTACACCAGCAACGTCGGCCGCTATTACCCAAACCTGCCGGAGGAGGAGGTCACCCGAATGGTCAAGTTTGCCGCCCAAAGGCATCGAATCGAGGTCGTCGGCGGCTTCCGGGCGCATCGTTCGCGATTCGATTCCCGGATCATGGAGGAGTACCGGCCGTGGCTGGACGGATCGGCGTTCACCCCCGCGCGGGGCTACTACGGACCCGGCGAAGGGAAGGGGGAGTCGCTGTTTCCGGTCGGAATGTACGGGAGTCCGGCGCTGGGATCCACCCGGGAGGAAGTCCGGGAGCAGGCCGACCGCTGGGTGGAGTGGTTTGAGCGCAACGCGCCCGAGGTTCTCTACTTCTGGTACCTGGTCGACGAGCCGGGTCGATCCTACTATCCCTGGATCCGCGAGCGGGCGGGGTGGATCCACGAGCACACCGGGTCGGGACGCCGCTTGCCCGTCTTCATCACCCGCGGTTACATCGAAGAACTGGCCGAGGATATCGACATCTGGTGCAACTACAACGGCGTCGATCTGGAACGCATGCCCGCCATTCTGGCCGAGGGGAAACACTACTGGTTCTACAACGGCTTCCGTCCCCGCTACGGGGCGGTGCTGCTGGAAGCGGAAGCGGTGGACTTCCGGGTGAACGCCTGGGCGAAGTATATCCACCAGGTGCCGGTCTGGTTCCTGTGGGAGGGCACCCACTGGACGCACAACCACCAGGGACCGAAGGGGCACCTGCACCAGCGGGTCTTCTCCGAGCCGGTCACTTTTCTCAGTTGGAGCGGGACGGGCGCCAACGGCGACGGAATCGTTTTTTATCCGGGCAGGAACCCTTTCTATCCGGAGGAAGACAGGGGCGTCAACGACTTGATCGGCTCCATCCGATTGAAGAATATCCGGCGCGGGCAGCAGGATTACGAATTGATGTGGTTGGCCGAGCGGAAGGTGGGTCGAGAGCGGGTCCTGGAACTGGTTCGAACGGTGGTTCCCGAATCCCTCGAGGCGGAGCTGAAGGGCCCGGTGCACTGGTCCCAGCGAGGCTCCGATTACGACCGGGTCAGGGAACGGTTGCTGGACCTGCTGGAGGAGTGAGCGGCCATTCGGGAACGGGGCATGCGGTTTCCGCAGGGGGCGGCAAACTGACGGAGTCACCCCCGGGTCCCAGACCGTCGAAAGCCGTTCTATCGGGCCGCACCCCGATTCAATCGAGTTCGGCGTGGCCCCACGGCGTGGGCGGTGTCTCAACCGGGGTCGTGAGGTCAAACTCGACCTGAAAGAGGCGGCCCGGTCGAGCCAGCTCGTAGAGGAAGCGCCGGCCGGGCTCGATCTCCATCGCCCACACGTTGGTTACCGAGACGTGGAGGCTCTCGCGCTCGAACATCTCGACGGAATAGGCGTCCACGGGAAACTCTTGGCGGCTCTCCGTTCCCGGAGTGGCCGTGTCGCCGCCGTACATGGTCACCGCGTCGTCCGATCCGTCCCGGTGGCGGTGGTCGTGCTTGAGCCGCAGGCCGGTGTCGGTGCGGGTTAAGACCCAGGTGCGGCTGTGGTCGTTTCCGACGTGGAAGGGGATCTTCAGTTCGCCCTCGCGGCACTCTCGCACGTGCATCACCAGGGCCTTGCCGGTGAATGGATCGTCGTCCATCGCGGGTTCGTTGGCGATGATCCGGCCGGCGAAGGCTTGGCCGCAGTGTTCGGCGATGTGCAACAGGAAGCCGTCGGCCGGAGTCGGCGCCATCACCGCTTCGGCCGGGACACCGGTCTGCGGTTCAAGAGGCTCTCCGCCGCAGGCGGCGAACAGGACGGCAACGGCGAGCAAGCCCGCCGCGACAGGTGCTGGAACGGGGGTCCTCATGCGAGGAACCCTATCGCGCCGCGCGGCGCGAGGCAAGATCTTCCGTTTGGGAATGCTCTTGTCGAGCGCCGTGTTCCTCATTGTCCTTCCTCTCTTGACTTTGTGTTTAGTCATCTCTAAAATCAGCGTTCAATACGCTGAAATTTCGATCGAAAGGACATTCGGTGGGGCGCATCGCCGGTGCATTTCTGACGTTGTTGCTGCTACAGGTCGACTCCTCGCTGGGGGTTCCCTACTTTGCCCGCAAGTTCGACTTGACTTGCGGCGCCTGCCACACGTTCCCTCCCATGGTCAACCAGTTCGGGATGAACTTCGTGGCGCGGGGGTATCGGATCGACGGACTTGTTCCCGCGCACAAGACGGTTCCGCTGGCGGTCTGGGCCAGCCAGCGGGTGGATTACCGTCGGCCTCTCGGCGTGACCAAGTCCTTCCCCAGCCGGGTGGAGCTGGTTTCGGGGGGCGAGTTCAACGAGCGCGTGGCCTACTTTTTCGAGTGGCGGCCGGTCAGCTTTGAGATGGCCTCGGACGGGGTGCTGCGGGACCGGAGCGGACGCTTCGAGGACCTCTTTCTGATCCTTACGCTGAGCGAGAGGTTCCTCGTGACGGCCGGACAGTTCCGGATGCTGACCCAGTGGGACGTCTCCCGCCGCCTGAGCCTCTCCACCCCGGTGGGCTTCGGCGCCGGGGTGGGAGGAAAGCCCGCCGCCGACTCACGCGTCCACTCGCTGCGCTCCTTCTCCCTGGAGGGCCGAGCTCCGGCGGTCCGCTTCTCGGCCATCAAGGCCTCCGGCGCAAACCCCGCCGATGGGTGGTTTCACGAGTGGACGGTGCCTTTTGCGGGCGAACTGTCCATCCCCTTGACTCGGGAGGCCCGGACGAACGCCAGCTTCGAGTGGGAGGCCCGGCCCAAGGGGATCTTCTACGAGACCTACCGCCGCAAGGGCCTCGACAGTTACGGCGGAAGCCTCTTCGTCGGGAATGACCGCTGGTTGGCCAACCTGACCGGCCAAAAGCAGGTTGCGGGAGATCATTACCTCTACGCCTCGGTGGGAACCGCCCGCTTTCGCACGGATCTCCAGGATTTCCGGATGAGCGTGGGCGACTACTGGATCCCGCGCTCGTGGGTGGCCTTGGGCGTCCGGCTGGACCACCGAACGGCCGACCGGCTGCCTCCGGCTTTCGTGCCCCACTTGAACCTCCACTACCCTGGGGAGAAACATACCTTCATGCTGGTGCTGGAGCCGTTTCTGCAGCGAAGAAACTCGGGAATGGCGGCTGAGTTGAGTGTGGTGTTCTGAGATCGGGGTCGCCCCATTCGTGCGGGCTGTTCCTTTTCGTCCCTTGGGCGTTAAGATGAGTCCATGAAGAGGCAAATCGCAATAGCGCTATGGGTCGTCTGCGTGACGGGAACCACGGTGTTCGCCGAGGGACCGTTCGGTCTGAGGATGGGGATCAGCCGCACGGAGATCGAGGCTGCCACGGGCCAGCCTCTGCGGGAAACGTCTGAAGGGAGGTTTCTCTACAGCACGAAGGTCCTGCCTCGCGGATCGAAGCGGGTTGAGAACTACCAACTGCTGAACGCCCCGGGTGTGGGCCTCTGTCAAGTTCGGGCCTTGACCCGGCCCATTGTCGCGGGCTCGATGGGAAGAGAGGTGGTGGAGGGATTCGACGAACTAGCGGAGATTCTGGAGGATCTCTACGGTCCCTTCGAGCGCCGCGACGAGTTGGCGCAGGGCAGCCAATGGACGGATGCCGTGGAGTGGATGAAGGGCTTGGCCAGTCGAGAGAGGACGCTGGCGGCGGTGTGGAGTCGGCGGGCGGGCGCCCGGCTCCCGGAGGGGATGGAGTCCATCGTCCTGCGGGCGAACGCCCGGGCCTTGAAGGAGGGATTCTTCGCCCTGGAGTATTCGTTTCAAAACCTGGAGCAATGCCGGGGAGCCGTCCTCGCCGCCAAACGGGAAATTTTCTAACTCCAGCGAGAACCTCCGCCGAGGATCCCCCGCCGGCTTCATGGAAGTGCGTGGGTAGCGCCCGGGGTTCCGCCGAACCGCCATCCCCCGGACCGCGTCGAGTCCCATCGAAAGCGCCGTCGCCGCTCCGCCGGCGCATTTCACGATCGCCCCACCGGGCGCCGATGCGGCTCTCCATCAAGCCAGCAGTCGCTTGACGACGTCGCCATGCACGTCCGTCAAACGATAGCGCCGTCCCTGGTGGCGAAAGACGAGCCGTTCGTGGTCGACACCGAGAAGGTTCAGGACCGTGGCCTGAAAGTCGTGAACGTGAACCGGGTCACGCGTGATGTTGTAGCCGAACTCGTCTGTCTCGCCGTAGGTGAGCCCGGTCTTGATGCCGCCGCCGGCCATCCAAACGGTGAACGAGCGGGGGTGATGATCGCGACCGTAGTTGTCGGTGGTCAGTTTGCCCTGCGAGTAATTGGTTCTCCCGAACTCCCCGCCCCAGATAACCAGCGTGTCGTCCAGCAACCCGCGCTGCTTGAGGTCGAGCACCAGCGCGGCCGATGCCTGATCCACCGAATCGGTCATGATTCGGATGTTCTTCGGCAGGTTGTCGTGCTGGTCCCAACCCTGGTGATAGAGCTGGATGAAGCGGACGTTGCGTTCGGCCAGCCGGCGCGCCAGCAGGCAGTTGGCGGCGTAGGTTCCCGGTTTGCGCGCCTCCTCACCGTAAAGATCGAAAATGTGGTCGGGCTCATCCGACAGATCCATGACCGCGGGAACCGACATCTGCATCCGGTAGGCCATCTCGTACTGGACGATGCGGGCGTTGATTTCCGGATCCATCACCCGGGCGTGCTGCTGTTCCTCTAGTTGACGCAGCGTATCCAGCATTCGGCGCCGGTCGCTTCGGTCCAGGCCTTCGGGATCGCCGAGATAGAGTACCGGATCCTTGCCGCTTCGAAACTGGACCCCCTGATGCTGTGAGGGCAGGAAACCGCTCCCCCAGAGCCTCGAGTAAAGCGGCTGGTCGCCGGACCTGGCGCGCGAGAGGAGAACGATAAAGGCGGGCAGGTCCTCGTTTTCCGAGCCCAGCCCGTAGGAAACCCACGCTCCCATGGAGGGACGACCGGTTATCTGAGAACCGGTCTGGAAAAACGTGATGGCCGGGTCGTGATTGATGGCCTCCGTGTGCATCGACTTGATGATGCAGAGGTCGTCAACGATGCGCGCCGTGTGAGGGAGCAGTTCGCTCACCCAGGCGCCGTTTTTCCCGTGCCGCCCGAACTCGAAGAGCGAACCGGCCAGGGGAAACCTCTTCTGGTGGGCGGTCATACCCGTCAGACGCTGGCCCATGCGGATCGAGTCGGGGAGTTCCGCGCCGTTCATGGCGCGCAGCAGCGGCTTGTGGTCGAAGAGTTCGAATTGGGAAGGCCCACCGCTCTGGAACAGGTAGATCACGCGCTTGACGCGGGGGACGACGTGTGGCGCCGGCAACGCCCGCGATGTCACCCGCCCTCCCGCGGCGCGCAGCGGGTCGCCGGACGCCTTCAACGGCTCCAGCAGAGTCGACAGGGCCGCACCACCCAGCCCCAGACTCACCCGGGACAGAAAATGCCGTCGGGTGCTGTTGTACTTGAGGTCCTGCAGTTCCTTCATCGCTTGTTCACCGCCTCGTCGAGATTCAGGATCGTGCCGGCGACGACCGCCAGCGCCGCCACCTCCGCCGGGTCGAGTTCCGGGTCTCTCGGGTATTCACCCACAGCCAGGAACCCGCCGGCCGAGTTCGGATCGGCCTTGAACCGGGAGCGCTGGTCCCGATAGAGGTCCCCGAGGAGCGCGAGTTCCTCGGGACACGGATATCGGCTGACAACGAGACGAAACCCCAGAGTGATGCGGTCGGCGGTCCCCGCGCCCCCCTCCTTGATCATACGCTCCGCCAAGAGGCGGGCCGCCTCCACGTATTGGGGGTCGTTGAGCAGCACGAGCGCCTGCAAAGGCGTGCTGGTCCGCTGCCGCCTTACCTCGCAAAGCAGGCGTTCCGAGGAGTCGAAACTGATAGCCGAAGGAGGCGGCGAGCTTCGCTTCCAAACGGTGTACAGACTGCGTCGATAAAGGTCCTCTCCCTCTCCCTGGGTATAGGTGGTGGCGTTGCGGGTCGCCAACTCCTCCCAGAGCCCCGGTGGTTGGTACGGGTAAACGCTGGGGCCGCCGACTTGCCGAATCAGCAGTCCGCTCGCCGACAGCGCGCCGTCGCGGATTTGTTCGGCCAGAAAGCGGTGGGAAGGTCCGCGGGCGAGCCATTCGTTCTCGGGATCCTCCTCCAGGCGTTCGGCGTCGGCCACGGATGACTGCCGGTAGGTGGCGGACAGAACGATGCGTCGGTGCAACGCCTTCAGATTCCAGCCGGACTGGACAAACGTGCTTGAGAGCCAGTCCAGCAACTCCGGATGGGTGGGAAGCCTGCCCTGACTACCGAAATCCTCGAGAGTGGGCACGATGCCGTTTCCGAAAAAGAGGGCCCAGTAGCGATTGACAATCACGCGGGCGGTCAGCGGATGCCCGGGATCCAGCAGCCAGCGGGCCAGTCCCAAACGATTATCGGGGAGCGAGCCCGGAAAGGGCAGGATGCTCGCGGGTGTCCCCGGTTCCACCCGTTCGGTCGGGGCGTCGTAGGCGCCGCGCTCCAACACGAACGCCGGACGCGGCTCCGGCAGATCCCGCATGACCATAAGCTCGGGCAGATCCGTCAGCAGCTCGTTCTCTCGGCCCCGAAGCTCGGTCAGTCTTCGGAGACTTCGCTCGAACTCCCGAGCGTGCCGATGAACGTACTGTTCGCGGGCGGCCTCCCGCCGGGACGCCGGTCGGCGGTCGTCGGCGAGCCCGAGCAGCTGTCCGAGGGGGTCCTCCTCGCCCCGCAGTTGTTCCACCTCGAGGGTCGTCAACCGGCGGTCGTAGACTCGAAAGTCGTCCACCGAGACCTGGTCCAGCGTTTCGTCGCCGCGGCGGCCGATTCGGAGACCGGCCGGAGTGCCCCAGTTCTGGTTGTCCGGGATTCCGCTGCGCACGATGCTTCGCCGCAGATTGTCGACCAGCGTTCGGGTTCGCGCGGCCCGCCCGTCGACGAACAGGCGCAATCCCGAGGCGCTGCTGGACCCGTCGTAGGTGAGGACGAGGTGATGCCAGGTTCCGCTCGAAATCGGATCCAGGGTTTCCACCTCGAGGGAGTTGTCGGGAGCGACGTGATGGAGTCCCGCCCGGAACGTGCCGTCCTCGCGCAGCATGACCTCGTATCCGCGGTAGCCGTTGGCCGAGCCCCCGGAACGGGAGAAAAGCGGTCCCGCAGTGCCGGGTTCTTCGATCCGGAACCAGATGCTGATGGAGAAGGGCTGGTTCCTCTCGAAAAACCCGAATTCTTTGGGCATTTCGATGTGGCTCTCCCCGACCAGGCGCTGGGCGCCTCCAATCTTGCCTGGGACCGTCACGGGGACGCGGTCGCGGTCACCCCCCAACCGGCCGGGATTGCGCCGATCCGCCGGATTTGCGAATTCCAGATCCCGGACTTCGTCCAGGGGGAGATGCCCGACGAGTCCCGGGGGGTCCCGCTCCATCGCCGGCGCGGAAGCTCGCTCCGTCCGCGCCAGCCACTCGGCGTATCCGCGATCGAAGGATGGATTCTCGATCCGAAGCTCGTCCTCGATCGACCGAATCTCTTCGCGGAGTTCCGCCAATCGCGCCCGCGCGTCCCCATCCTTCAGGATGACCGTCGGCCCGGGCATGCCCGAGTATGGGGCCTGCCCCGATTCGTTGACGTTGTTGAAGAAGCTGAAGACCTGAAAATATTCAGTCTGAAGGACCGGATCGTATTTATGGTCGTGGCAGCGGGCGCATTCCAGGGTGATGCCGAGGAACGCCTTGCCGAGCGTGTCCACCCGGTCGGCGACATATTCGACGCGATATTCCTCCTCGACGATGCCGCCCTCCTGGCTTTGCATGTGGTTGCGATTGAATGCGGTCGCCACCAGCTGCTCCTGCGTGGGGTTTGGAAGAAGATCGCCCGCCAACTGCCAGGTGATGAACTGGTCGAAGGGCATGTTGCGGTTAAAGGCATCGATGACCCAGTCGCGCCAAGGCCACATGGTCCGCATCCCGTCGTCCTGGTAGCCGTGGGAGTCGGCGTACCGGGCGACGTCCAACCACTCTACGGCCATGCGTTCACCGTAGGCCGGACTGGCCAGTAGCCGATCCACGACCTTCTCGTAGGCGTTCGGCGAGTCGTCTCCCAGGAACTGGTCGACTTCCTCCGGGGTCGGCGGCAAGCCCGTAAGGTCGAATGAGACGCGGCGGAGCCAGGTTGCTCTGGCCGCCTCGGAGGCAGGCGCGATCCCGCGGCCTTCCAGCCCCGCCAGGACGAATCGGTCGATGGGTTGACGAATCCACGCCTCGTCTCGAACCTCCGGCGGCGTCGGCCGTGTTGGAGGAATGAAGGCCCAGTGTGGCTTCCACTCCGCTCCCTGCTCAATCCAGCGAACCAGAAGGGCCCTTTCGTAGTCGCTCAGCGTGAGGTGCGACTCGGGCGCGGGCATCATTACAGCGGGATCCGGACTGAGAATCCGACGGACCATCTCGCTGCGACCCGGC
This sequence comes from uncultured Acidobacteriota bacterium, assembly GCA_964422565.1. Taxonomy (GTDB): domain Bacteria; phylum Acidobacteriota; class UBA6911; order RPQK01; family JAPXNP01; genus CAYRCA01. Next base: position 18,033 of record CAYRCA010000019.1, read on the forward strand.
CGACCCGAGACCACGGGACGGCGTCCCGATTCCAGACGGGCGAAAAGACCTTCCCGCGTGTCGAGACGAAGGCCGGCCCTCCGCGCCCGGTCATCGGGACCGTGGCAGGCAAAACAACGATCGGAGAGGATCGGTCTGATGTGGAAATTGAAATCCACCACCGGAGGCAGGCCGTCTACCCGGGGGGGCTGCTGGCCACAGGCGCCGAGGAGAAGCACCAGGGCGGCATTCAATGCGCCGGTACCGAGAGAGTGGCCAGCTTTGCCAGATCGAGGAACTCGCATATTGGACAGGGATCGCCTGATCCGCCTTCGTACCCCGCCCGCCTTAACC
>CAYRCA010000020.1:0-18185 GCA_964422565.1 uncultured Acidobacteriota bacterium
TCCGCGGCCACGAGCGCGCCGTTCTGAGCGAAGCCCTCGACTTTTACCCAGACCGTGCCGTCCGCCTCGAGACGTTTCTCTAGTTCCTCCAACGTCAGAGGGAGGTTCGCCTCGTCTTTGATCTCGGTGCTGTCCTGGACCCCGATTGGAATGCCCGCCACAACGATCCCGGCCGACGCAACCTCCTCCAGAAGGCCCCTGATCTCGAAGGTGTGACCGCTCCCCTGGACTCGAATCAGCAGCGCCAGCAACCCGCCTTCGGTGTGCATCGCCTCCACGGCAACCAGTGCGCCCTCCGTTATCTCGTCGACGGAGATCGGCCGGCCGTTCTGGTCCCTGATCTCGGTCAAGTCGGTCACCTTGACGGTCACTTCGACGTCGGGCGTGATCTCGACCCGCAGGTCGGTGCTGGCCGCATCGATGAGGATCTTCTCCGTGACGGTGCCGTAGAACTCGAAGGGTGCCGCCGAAGCCGGCATCACCAGCCACACAAGAAGGTGAGGGAAGGCAAGGAAAGTGGTGGTTTTCATTGTGAGCCTCCTGCACATCCCGGGTCTCCCGGGACGTGCCGTTGTCGCTCGGATCCTCCCCCCGGGCGCCTCACAGGCTCATCCGATGCCTATATTCCACTCTTGGCCCGCCATTCTAACAGGCAACTTGGGCTTCGGCAAAAACTGAACCCGCATCCGAAAACCCACCGGTGTGATCTTAGGGGTCGGAGGGTTTGCGGGAACGTGATCTCCCTCACACGGGAATGGAGGATCCGTGAAAGTCGCGAGTCGCCCCCCGGCGGATCGCCCGCCCCCTGGATGCCGCCCCCGGGAAATCGATCGCGCCACCGGGACCCCCGGCGCCTGCGATTCAGTTCCCGGTCGGTGCCCCGGCGACCCGCTCCAGGGGAACGGAAGACGACTCGTCCGCGGCCCGGGCCTCGAGCAGACGGCTCAGATTCACGACCTTTCCCACCACCAGTATGGCCGGCGACTCGATTCCCGCCGCCTCGCCCTCGGCGACGATGGTCCGCAAGTCCGCGACCACTTGCCTCTGGTCCATCCAGGTTCCGGACTGCACCAGAGCCGCGGGGGTGTCCAGCGAGCGGCCGTGCAGCACCAGGCTCGAGACGATCCGGCGGAGATTGCCCAGCGGCATCAGAACGACCACGGTGTCGGTGCTGGCTGCCGCCTTCCAGTCGACGGCGTTTTCCGCGTCGCTCGCCTGGTGGCCGGACAAGATCAGCACGGAGGAGGAGAGCTGCCGATGCGTGACCGGGATTCCGGCGGACAGAGGCGCGGCCAGGGCGGAACTGACTCCCGGAACGACCTCGCACCGAACTCCGTGACGGCGCATGTGGAGGGCCTCCTCGGCGCCGCGGCCAAAGAGGAAGGGATCGCCGCCCTTCAGGCGGACCACCGTCTTTCCGGACCGGGCCAAGCGGACGAGCAGACGGTTAATTTCCTCCTGCGGGAAGGAGAAGTGGCCGCCCCGCTTGCCCACATAGATCAGCTCGGCGCCGGGTCGCGCCTCGTCGAGCAGTCGAGAGTCGATCAGGCGGTCATAGACGACGGCGTCGGCCCGGCGGATCGTCCTGAGACCCCGAAGTGTGATCAGTTCGGGGTCCCCCGGTCCCGCGCCTACGAGGAAAACTGTGCCGCGCTTTCTTCGGACGACCTGCATTTGTGCCACTCCTCCATCTTCCTCCGGAGCCGGGCTTCCGCCGCCTCCGCTCCCTGGGATCGAGCGGTTTCCAAAATGCCGCCGTCGAGAAGGTCCTGGTAGAACCGTTTGCGGTCGGCGTAGGCGGGTATCCTGGCCTTGACCTCTTCCCGAGTGTGTCCCAGGGCCCGCAGCGCCGCAGAGTACTCGGGGCCGAACTGGGACTCGAGTCGGCGCCGAATCCAACCGGCTAGTGCGGGACTTCTCCCGGAGGTGCTGATCGACACAATAAGATCGCCCCGTTCCAGGATCGCCGGCAGGATGAAGCCGCAGTAACGGGGTTTGTCCACGATATTGACGAACACGCGGTGGGTTTCTCCGAACTGCTGAATCCGCTCGGCCTCGTCCGGGGACACATCGGCGACGATCAGGAAGACGTCCCGGGCGTCACCCGGATCGAAGGCGTCCCGTCTCCTGACGCGGGCGCCGGCCCTCCCCAGGGAGGCCGCCTTCTCGTCCGCCAGAGGCCCTCGCCCCACCACCAGACAGGGTCGTCCTTGAAGATCGGCGTAGAGGGGGTAGTACCGCATCAGGCGGCCGCTCTTTCCCATCGACGAAATCGGGAGCCACGCGACTGCAACCGTCGGCTAAAACTCGGGTTAAACCATACTATCTCGATCAACATACTTTGTATTCGCCACCAGAATACGCCGTCCCGGGTCGCCAAGTCAAGAACTCCGGACCCTCCGGACGCCACAGGTCTCCGGTCGGGAACGGGACGGACCGGATCGGCCCGCCGCGGGAAGGACAATCGGGTGACGTCCGGAATGAACCGTCGGACCCACCGGACGTGTCCGACCTCTCCGACCCTTAGCCCGGCGCCCAACCCAGAACCCCAGCCCAGAACCCGAATCCCCTCGCGCTCTCCCCGACTCCCTGTCCAGCCGGCCTCGCGCACCCCGGTCTCAGGCCCCGGCGGCCAAGACCTCCGGCCCGGGCGTCCGAACCGAGGGCGGGAGGGCGGCGACGAGGCCGCGAAGCTGGCGCTGGTGACGCCTTTCGTGGCTGACCATCAATCCCAGAATGTCGTAGGCGTTGTTGAATCCGAACAGGGGATGGTAGTAGCGGAGCTCCGTGAAATCGATGTCCGAATTCTCCTGAAAAAGCCGCTCCACGTCTCCCGGGAGACCCCGGAGTTCGGCGATCAGGTCCCTCTTCCCGCGGTCCCGCCGAGGGCGCAGGATCTCCGGTGATTCCGCGCGTATGACAGGGTAACGAAGCACCAACTCGCGCAAGGCCTTGGGCAGAAAAAGATTGAAGAATCCCACCGGGATGTCGCCCAGGGGGAGCAGAAATCGAGGGATCAAGGGAAGCGAGAACTCCATCCTGGAAAGGGTGACGAAGATCAGAGGCCGCTTGCCGACGCGTTTCAGCCGAATCAGCTTGCGAATTTCACCCAGATAGGTCGAGTCCGCCTTGACCAGGTGGTCGAGGATTTCACCAGCCGACCAACGATCGGGCGCATTTCTGTATTCCAGGGCTTCCGGTCGGAGAGGTTCGACCAGTTCCAGCGTGCGGCCACGAGTATCACTGACGTTTTTAAGCTGATCCTTACCCATGATGCGATCTCCAAGATGCGGCTCCCGGTCGGGCCGGCGGTCGGGTCATGACGTCATTCTACCTGAGAGCGGTCGGTGTGCCGGCGAGCGGACCTGGCTCGCGGGCGTTCTTCCGGAACTGGAAGGGCTGAACATCGGAGGGGTGTCGGCTGGAAGACAGAAACAGCTCACCATCAAAGACGTAGTCTTTGGTTGATGCATGTCGTGGCAGTCGCCCCCATATTCCTCTTCTTACTCCTACTCTCCTTCTTCCTCTTCTCCCGGTTCCTTCGCTGTCCGCTCCGGCGCGCGAGGCGGGGTCTCCTTCCCGCCTGTTTCATTCTGTTCGGCTTGGCGGCGACCTCTTCCGTTTGGACGGAGGGGGCTGTCGAGGACGTCCGGCTTGCCGCCCGCGAGCGGGTCTGGTCCCTTCCCATCCCCCCGGTCGAAGAGTTCCCCGATGCGGCGGCGCCCAACGCCCTCCGTCTGGCCTGCGCGCCAACGTCCGATGTTCTGGCCGCCTTCTTCCGGCAGCAGTCCCTGCCTTTCGACCGCACCCTCCTGCGAAGGGCGGGGGACGGAGTCTGTCACATCTGGTACGAGCCTACTCTCCGAGGATATCGCGCGGATCCGGATGACTACGCGATCAAAGAATTGTATGCCGACTTCAACCTGATGAATTTCCTCGCCCTTCGCGATCTGCCGTTCGGGGATTCGCTCGACATCCTGAAATCGGTCGCCGAGACCTCCGATGCACCCATTCAGTTGACGATTGGCTTGGCCAAAGGGCATCCCCCGACCCTGTACGAGTGTGCCCTGAGCTTCCACTTCGGCGACACGAACGCCTCAGTCCAGGTGTGCGACAACGGAGGAGAGGGGGCGAACCCGTGGGCACAGGATTATCTGAAAAGCGGCCATGTGGGCGCCGACTCCCGGATTCTGGTCACCCGTCGCCTCTACGAGGGGGACGCCAGGTATGCCACCGCCTTCCAGCCCCTCCTCGGGTCCTTTGACGACGATCGCTTCGTTCGTTCCCAACTGGCTTGGGAGGGGGGCGACCTTCAGTTCGTCCTCCATCCCCGGGACTCGTCTCGTCTGGTGATGCTCTACGGACATTCGGCCTGGGGGTACTGGGGGCGGGACCTGTCTCCAGCGGAGTATGCCTACGTACTGAAGGTCGAGTTCGGCGCCGACGATCTGGTGGACGTGGGTGGCCTTGCGACCCACGTCGACTATTTCGTGTCGTTCATCCCCCAGGCCGGCATCGCCCTGGTGTCCAAGCCCGTCCAGGGCAACCATGAATTGGCCGCGGCGGCGGTCGACCTGCTGCGCCGGACCTTCGGGGACGGAAGGCGCCTCGAGCTTCTGGATCTGGCGCGGGCGCTCGAGTTCCCCGCCCGGCTGTTCCGGGAGCGTCGGCAGGAGGTGAAAGCGGCTCTGTGGAGCGCGCGCGGCCACTCGGAGGAATGGCCCCATCGGGTGAATCTTCGGCTCCAGGGACGGATTCTCGACTATGTGTCTGAGAACTGTTCCGAGGATCCTTCCGAGTGTTTCTCCGCCCAGGGTCAGCTGAGATTGCTCCAGGAAGAGCCGGAACTTCTCCGCGACTGGCTGTCGGCGGCCCTGGAGGATCAGGACCGACGGCGGCTCGCGGTCTCGCTGCTGCCGACGCTCGAAAGCCAGTTGCCCGGGTTCAAGGTCCAGAACTCCCGCAAGTTCGAGCGGAAGGTTGAAGAGATCAAGGCACTCGGCTTTCGTGTGATTCGGGTTCCCCGGATACCGGGGGATCCGGAGATTGATGTGCCTTGGGCCGGGGTCAGCTACGTGAACTCACTGGTGATCGGACACCAGGTTTTCGTTCCGACCTTCGGGTTCGGGCTGGTGGAGGAGCGATTTCTTGCCGAGCTGCAAGCCGAGTTGCCGCGACCTTATCAGGTTGTGCCGATCTATGCCCGCCATCTCATGCTGAACAATGGCGGAGTGCATTGCGCGGTGGGAATCGTACGATCCCGTCCCGGGGACGCGCCGGTCGCCGATCGATGATGCCGGTCGCCGGGACGCGGCGCGCGATCCCCGCAGGGCCCACCCGGATGGTCCTCTTCGTTCTTGGTCCGTAGAGAATTCTGAAGCCACGGATCGCATGGATTTCACCGAGTGGGCCTGCGCCGTGCTAAGATGACTCCCGCTTTTTCAGCCGGTTTCCAGGAGTGCGACCGGGCGATTGACGCGGACAATCCCCGCCGAGAAGCTGGAGCAATCCACTGGGTTGCTTCCGATGAGAACCTCCGACGACGGAAAACACGACCATGGGACGATTGTTCGGAACCGACGGTATTCGGGGTCAGGCGAACTCCTACCCCATCACGCCGGAAGTGGCGCTTCAGGTGGGCAAGGCGATCGCCCACGTGTTTCAATCGCGGACCCCGGGAAAACGGCGGGCCCTCATCGGAAAGGACACCCGCCTGTCGGGCTATATGCTCGAGAGCGCCTTGACCAGCGGACTGGTCTCCATGGGGATGGATGTATTCCTGGTGGGGCCGATCCCGACGCCCGGAGTGGCCCATTTGACCCGCTCGATGAACGCCACCGTCGGGATCATGCTGACCGCGTCGCACAATCCCTTCGACGACAACGGAATCAAGATCTTCGACAGCGGCGGATGGAAGCTCTCCGACGAGATCGAGGCGGAAATCGAGCGGCACGTGCTCAGCGGCAATTTGGCCAGCGATCACATTCGGAGCGAGGCTCTGGGGAAAGCCCAGCGCATCGACGACGCGCGGGGGCGCTATATCGAATACGCCAAGAGTACCATTCAGACTCGGAGTCTCGAGGGGCTCAAGGCCGTCATCGACTGCGCCAACGGCGCCGCCTATCTGATCGGACCCTGGATCTTCGGGGAGTTGGGCGTTGAGGTGCTCAAGACCGGGGTGGAACCGGATGGCTTCAACATCAACCATGACTGTGGCGCGCTCTATCCCGGCAACATCGGACGATTGGTGGCCGAGCACGGCGCCGACGTCGGCATCGCTTTCGACGGCGACGCCGACCGGGTTGTGTTCTGCGATTCCCGGGGGCACGTGGTGGACGGGGATCGTGTGGTGGCCATGTGCGCCATCGATTTCAATCGGAGGGGGCTGCTGACCCGGGATGGCGTGGTGGTGACCCTGATGAGTAATCTGGGCCTGCACGAGGCCATGAGAGGCCATGGAATCGAGGTCGTCACAACCGGCGTGGGGGATCGTCACGTGATCGAGAGGATGCGCCGGGACGGCTATAACTTGGGAGGCGAGAAGTCGGGCCACACGGTCTTCATGGACTACGCCACCACCGGCGACGGGATCATCAGCGCGCTTCAGGTCCTGAGACTGATGAAGGAGGAAGGGAAATCCCTGGAGGACCTCGCCGCGTGCATGGAGGAGTACCCGCAGGAGTTGACCAGTCTGCCGGTCCGGGAGAAGAAGAGTTTGGCCGATCTGCCCCGCCTTTCGGCAGCCATCCGGGAATGCGAGGACGAGTTGGACGCGACGGGCCGGGTCCTGGTCAGGTACTCGGGGACCGAGCCGAAGATCCGCATTCTGGTGGAGGCTCGGGACGAAGGTCTCGTGAGGCGCTGGTCGGGGAGGCTGGCCGAGGTCGTGGGAGAGGAGATCGGTCCATGAAGGCCCACATCCTGGATCCCGGCAGACCGGTGGCGTGTCGGCCGCTGACCTCGACCCGGGATCTGCTCGACTGCTGGGTGGCGGGCGGAACCATCCGGGAGGTGCTTCGTCGTCGGCTCTCGGGGGCGGGATTCCTGCTCTCCCATCCGGGGCCGTCCGGGGAGCTCGCGGCCTGGGTGCGGGGTGACGCGTGGTTGTCGGCGAAAACGCTCGACCTCCTGCGGAACACATCCAATCCGTGCGTTTTGTACGGGGCGGAGGGTGAGCAGATCGCCCGGGTCGGCCGCGACTCGAAGCCGCCGCCGGATGCGGAAAGGTTGTCCCCGACGGGGAACGACTTTGTCATCCGATACGGATGGGACCTGCTCCGCGTAAACGAAATTCTCCTGGACGAGATGGGTTCCGACTTGATTCGGGGCGAAGTGGCGGACGGCGTCCGTTGGGAGGGGCACATCGAGCTTGGAGAGGGATCGCGCCTCCTGCCCGGGGTCTATCTTGAGGGGAACGTGGTGATCGGCCGAGACTGCAAGATCGGGCCGAACTGCTACCTCCGGGGCGCAACTTCCATCGGCGACCGGTGCCGAATTGGGCAGGCGGTCGAGATCAAGAATTCGATCGTCGGTCCGGGAACCTCCATCGGACACCTCAGCTATTGCGGGGACTCGGTCCTTGGGGAAGGCGTGAACTTCGGGGCGGGGACCATCACGGCCAACCTGCGCCACGACGGCGCGAACCAGCGATCCATGGTGGAGGGTGTCCTGCTGGACACGGGACGCAGGAAGCTCGGGACGATTGTGGGCGACGGCGCGCACACGGGAATCCATACCAGCATTTACCCGGGACGCAAGCTGGGCCCGAAGGCGACGACCCGCCCCGGCGAGGTGGTGCGCCGGGATATCCCGTGAGCGGGAGGCGTGGTTCTGGGTCCTGGGGGCTATAGGTTCTGGGGATTGGGTCGGTCTGGGTGTAGGACAGATCGGACAAGTCGAACGGGTCAGCGGGCTCCTCCACCCCTCCACCCCGCAACCACGGAGCCTCGAAACCGCGGAACCCTCCTGGTTCGCTACTCCCTCGAACGCGGCACGACTTGGACCTCGATCCGTTCGCCGCCTCGCACCGCCACCACGGTCACCGCCTCGCCGATCTTCAGCGCCTCGATGGCGTAGGTGTAGTCGTAGATGTTCTCGATCTTCCGTCCGGCCAGCTCCACGATCAGGTCGCCGACACGGAGTCCCCCCTCCTCGGCCGGTCCGCCGCCGATGACCCCCCCCAGCTTGAGGCCGGGCACTTCTCCCTGCGCGTAGTCGGGGATCGTGCCCAGGTACGCCCGAAGCCGGGCTCGACCGCCCTCTCCGACGGGACGCTTCATCTCGAGGTAATCCGGCTCCTCCGGTCTCTCGGCCAGTGAGCGCGCCAGCGACGTCATGAAGCGGGTTATCCGTTGCATACCCTGATAGTTCAGGGTTTCGGGCCGGTCCCTTGGCGTGTGGTATTCGCTGTGGGTTCCCGTAAAGGCACTGAGCACCGGCACCCGCTTCAGATAGAAGGAGGTCGTGTCGGTCGGGAGGTAGCTGTCGTTCTGAGTTGCGATGGGTAGGCCGACGGGGACATTTCGCCGCTCGATCTCTGCCCGCCAGAGACTGCTCGATCCCACTCCCTGGAGGATCAGGTTCTCCCGCAGTCGACCGATCATGTCCATGTTCAGATAGGCGGCCACCCGACCGCTGATGTCCGCCTCATCGTCGACCTCCCTCGCCAAAACCCGCGTGTGATGGCTCGAACCCAGCAAACCCAGTTCCTCGCCCGACCATGCCGCGAAGACGATGTCCCTGCGGGCGTCCAGTCGGCCGGTACGGTCCAGATGGCTCAAGTACTCCGCCATCTCCAGCAGGCCTGCCACTCCCGAGGCGTTGTCGTCGGCGCCGTAGTGGATCCGTCCCTTCTCATCGTCCCGGGCAAGAGTCGACATACCAAGTCCCCGGCCCAGATGATCGACATGGGCTCCAACCACCAGGGAGGGCGCGTCGCCTTCCGCCCGCCCGGGCAGGCGCGCCAGCACGTTTCGGCCCATCCCTTTCTCGTGGCGAATGTCCACGTCGACGGCGACCTCGATCCCTTCAAGGGTGAACCCCATAGCCGGCTCTCCTCCGTCCAGTCCGTCCTGGACGGACCTCAAGTCGCGCCCGGCGGCGGAGAGCATCCGGGCGGCCAGTTCGTCGGTCACCGAGACCACGGCCAGACTGGTGGTTCCCAGCGAGGCGTCGAAGGAAAGCTCGACCAGTTGCTCCTCCACCCGAGAGTTGGGGCCGCTCGCCACCAGCAATCCGACCGCGCCCCGCTCCCGGGCGGTCATGGCCTTGAATCGCAATCCCGAGTAACGGGCCAGATGCTGCCGTCGCTCCGGCGTCACCTCCTCGGGAAGGTACCGGAACACCAGCACCCATTTCCCCTCCACATCCAGATGGACGTAGGAATCGTACGCGGGGTGGGAATCCTCCTCGGGCGCCACGATCCCATACCCGGCGAAAACCACCGGGGCGGGCGCCATCGCTCCCGTCCGGGAAAAGGCGATCGGCCGCCAGTCGCGACTCGCCTCGGCGGCCGACTCGGTCCCATCCAGGGTGACCCGCATCTGGTTCTCCGGTCCCAGGGAAACTCCGGAGGTGAACTCGAACTCCTGGAAGAAGGTTCCGCCGTCGCCGGCCGGTTCCAGGCCCAGGGCCTCGAAAATCCCCGCCACGTACTCGGTGGCGCGACGCTCGCCTTCGGTTCCCGTCAGGCGTCCCTCCATTTCCTCCGACGCCAGGGCCTCCACGTGCAGACGGAGGTCCTCGGCCGTGATGCCGGGCTCCGTCTCGAGCGGCGGAGTCAGTCCCAGAAGTCTCCTCGCCTCCGAGTCGTTCCAGTCGGCGAAGAAGATCTGCGACTGGCCGCCGGGCGCTCGGTTGCTCGTCCAGGCGAGGGTCCGGCCGTCCGGGGAAAACGCGGGGAGGCCGTCAAAACCTTCGGTATAGGTCACTCGAACGGGCTCGGACCGTCCCTCCGCGTCGACCAGGTAGATCTCGAAGTTGGAGAACCCATGTTTGTTCGTGGCAAAAGCCAGGTACTCCCCCGACGGGTGGAAGAAGGGCGCCCAGGACATGACCCCAAGGTTCGTGATCTGTCGCGGGTCGCTCCCGTCGTTCATGGTGAAGATCTCGGCCGTCAACCCGTCTTCCGAGAAACGCCGCCAAGTGATCCGGGAGCCGTCCGAGCTGAAGAAGGGACCTCCGTCATAGCCGGGCAGGTCGGTCAGACGACGGAGGTTGTCTCCGTCCGCGTCCATGATGTAGAGATCGAGAAGATAGGACTTGTCCTTCTCGAAAAGGGCCTTCTCTCGCTCGGAAAGGTTCTCCTCGTAAGCGTGGCGGTTGGAGGAGAAGAGAATCCACCGGCCGTCGGGCGACCAGGATCCCTCGGCGTCGTAACCGAGAGCGTGGGTCAATCGCCTGAGTTCGCCCGTTTCGAGGTCGGCCTCGTACAACTCGTACTGCTCGTCGTAGTCCCAGGAGTAACGCCGCTCCTGGCCCGACGCCCTGAACTCCAGCTCCTCGCCCTGCTTACGAACGGCGTCGGGGTCGTGATGGGTGGACGCGAACAGCACGCGGTCCCCGTCCGGATGGATCCAGGCGCAGGTGGTCTTGCCGGTCCCCGGAGAGATCCGCTGCGTGTCCCCGGTCTCCAGATCGAGTAGATAGATCTGGAAGAAGGGATTCCCGGGCTCCCGTTCGCTCTGAAAGACAAGCCTGCGGCCGTCCGCGCCGAAGTATCCCTCGCCGGCGCGTCTCCCCTCGAACGTCACTTGGCGGATATTGGAGAGTAGCCGCTCCTCGGAGACGGTGCGAGTGGCGTCTTCGGCCGGGTAGGCCGAAAGATAGATCAAATGGAGACAAAGAACGACAGCCGGAAACAATCTGCGCATGCCACACCTCGAGGCTGGGGCCCTGTGAAACAAGAACCAAACCCCTCCGATCATACAATATCGTCCGCCTTGAGCCCTTCGGCGGAGCGCCCCGGTGGATCGCGGGCCGGGAGCGCCTTCGATTGACTCGACCTTGACGGTCCGCCTATGCTCACTGGCATGCCCGCACCATCCATCATGGCGGAGGCTCAGCGACGGCCTTTCCGCGACGGCGAGCCGGTGATCGTCATCGAGCCGGAAGGCCAGAGGCACTTTCTGCGGCTGCGGCACGGGGACAAGTTCCACCACGCCCGCACCGGCCACCTGGCCCACGACGAAATCATTGGACGCCCGCCGGGCGCCCTGCTGTATGGCGGACTTGGCGGAGCCGTGGTCTGCGTTCGTCCGACCCTGGAGGATTACATCTTCAAGCGGCTGAAGCGTCGGACCTCCATCATTCACCCCAAGGATTTGGCCACCCTGGTGGTGCGCGGGGACCTCTATCCGGGAGCTCGGGTTCTGGAGGCCGGAATCGGATCGGGTGCGGCGTCCATCTTCCTGTTGCGCCACTTGGCCCCGGGGGGACACCTGATTTCCTATGAGAGACGGGAGGAGTTTGTCGAGACGGCCCTGGCCAACATCAGGGACGCGCACTCACTCTTCGGCGAGCCCGGGACGACCCATCAGGTGATCGTCGGCGACATCTACGACTCGATGGAGGCGGAGGACCTGGATTTGGTGCTCCTCGACGTCCCCGAGCCCCATCGGGCGACGACCGCGGCATGGCGGGCGCTGAGGGCGGGTGGGACCCTGCTTTCCTGGCTCCCCACGGTCACGCAGGTCTATACCCTCACCCGCCAGCTCCAGGAGGATTCGCGCTGGGGACTCGTCGAGGCGCGGGAGACCCTGGAGCGAAGCTGGGAGATCGCGGAGAACGCCATGCGTCCCTACCATCGCATGGTGGGTCATACGGGCTTTCTCATCCGAGCCAGGAAACTGTTGGTCGAGACCGGGGAGGGTGCGGCGGAGGCGGCGGGCGTTGGGGAGGTCGACTGAATTCGTGGAGCGCGGCGGGAAGGGTTCGACTCACCAACGGCTCGGTCGGGATTGAATCACGGTGGCTGGCGTCCCATGCGGACTCGTGCGCCAGGGGACCTTATCTTTTCAGCCGACAATGGCTCCACGGAGGCCGGAGCTTATTGGATGCGGCCCCGTCAGGGGGAGAGCCGACGGATCGCCCAGCTTCCATCCCCGCTCCGGAGATAGAGGAACCTGTCGTGAAGGCGATCTCGCTGCCCCTGCCAGAACTCCAGACTAACGGGCTCGACCCGATAGCCGCCCCAGTCCCCAGGCACCGGAACGCCACCCTCGGGAAACGCCCGTTCTGCTTCGGCGACTTTCCTCTCCATCTCCCGCCGGCCGGGCGCCACCTCGCTCTGTCGGGAGACATAGGCGGACAACTGGCTGCCGCGGGGCCGCGAGCGGAAGTACTCCTCCGACAGCGCTCGCTCCACGGGGTGGGCCCGGCCCTCGATCCTCACCTGGCGGTTGAAACAAGACCAGTAGAAGGTCAGCGCCGCCCAGGGGTTGCGGTCCAGGTCCCGGGCCTTTCGGCTGCCGAGATTCGTGAAGAAAACGAAGCCCCGGTCGTCGAAGCGCTTCAGGAGGACGGTGCGCGCGGAGGGACGCCCCTCGGGCTCCGCCGTGGCCAGGGTCATGGCGTCGGCGTCGACAGCCCCGGATTCGATCGCCTGCCGAAACCAGCCGCGGAACTGCTCGATGGGGTCCGGATGCAGATCGGCCCTCCGCAGGAAGCGGCTCTCGTACTCTCTTCGATGCTCGGTGTGCGGCGGCACGCGCTCCATTATAGAGTGGCCGGGGAAACGGCGGGACGCGGGCTTCGAGTTTCGGGTTCAGGATGGCGAGCCGGAGCGACGGGCTTCCAGCCGGCCTCCCAGCCCGTCGTCCGCCGCCCAAGAGGCGAAGGGCTCGCGCGTAGTCTCACCGAAAGTCTCTCCGCGCGGGCGTCCCGGTCGGCGGAGTCCAATGGTAGGATCCATTTTGTGAAGGACGAAAGGAGGAGCGTCTCATTCGACTCCCGGCTCCGAGACGAGATCCGGCACGTCGTACGCAGGGCCGGCGGTCATGTCTGAGCTCGACGTGGTGGGCATCGGAGCGGTAAGCGTCGACTTTGTGGGCCTGTTGGAGGAGTGGCCCAAGCCCGGGGCTAAGACCGAGGTGCCTGAGCTGGTCATGACCGGAGGGGGACTGGTGGGTACGGCTCTGACCGCCGTCACCCGGCTGGGCGGGGCGGCCGCCTGGGTCGGCAAGCTGGGGTCTTCGGAGATGGCCGAACAAGCCCTGCGGATGTTGGCCGATGAAGGCGTCGACCTCTCCCACATGTTGCGGATGGAGGAGGCGGAGCCTCATGTGGCCGTCGTTCTCACGGGGGGCGACGGCCGACGCGACATTTTCTACAGTCGCCGAGGGGTCCAGTATCCCTTCCCCGCCGAAGTCGGACAGGCGCTCTGGCACCGGCGGCCCCGCGTCCTGCTCTTCGACGGGGGCTCGCGGGAGGCCGGCGTCGCCTTCGCCCGTGAGGCCCGGCGCAGGGGCGTCCCGGTGGTGATTGACGTGGAGACCCCCCGGCCTACGGTCGAGGAGGCGCTGACGCTGTCCGACCATGTCGTGGTTCCCGAGTCCTTCGCCCGCTACAAGTCGGAATCCGGTTCTCCGCGGGAATTGCCGCGCGCATTGCGAGGCCGGCCGGACCAGACTGTGGTGGTCACCCGCGGGGAGTTGGGCTGTGTGGCCTCCGGCCCCGAGGACGAGTTCGACTTGGCGGCCTTCGAAGTTCCCGTCGTGGATACCACCGGCTGCGGAGATGTCTTCCATGGAGTCTACGCCCTGGAACTGGCCCGCGGCAGTCCCCTGAGGGAGCGCTGCCTGCTGGCTTCGGCCGCGGCCGCCCTGAGTAGCCGGGCCCCCGGCGGCAGGTCGGCGATTCCGCGGGAGGAGGAACTACGGCGATTCCTCGGGGAGCACCCTCCGACGTTCCGCTGTTGAAGGTCGCCGCCGTCTAAACCGGCCGCCGGCCAGGGCCACCCGCCCCGGACCTTGACCTGCCCGACTGTTTGTGGGACATTTGGCATTGTTCTTTCGCGTGGAATTGAGAGGGGGTCCGTCCGTGTTTCGAATGGATCTCGCGGTCGCGGATCGGTCGAGACGATGACGAAGCAGCGAGTTGAAGTCACCTGCCCCTGTTGTCGGGCGAAGCTCCTGGTTGACGGACAGACCGGCTTGGTTCTCCACACGGAAGCCAAAAAATCCGCTTACTCCTTCGACGACGCTTTGCAGAGGGAGAAGGAGCGAAAGGCAAAGTCAGACGAACTCTTCGCGAAGGCGGTGGAGGACGAGAAGAGGCGACAGAGTTCTCTGGAGGAGAAATTTCAGGCTGCGCTTCGCTCCAAGGATGAGCTGGACGAACCCCCGCCGAGGCCTTGGGATCTCGACTGACCCGCGTCCCCCCAACCTTAGTGATTACAGTCAATTACACTCAGCGAGGGCCGTATCTTGAATCGTACCACTGTCATGGATCAAGTCATGGAGGCCGGCGGTTTGCGAGTTGAGATTCCCCACTTCGACGCGGTTCCCTCACGTATATCCCGATTGAACGAGCTTTCCTTCAATCTCTGGTGGTGCTGGAACGCCGAAGCCCGCCGATTATTCCGGACGCTGGATCGAACCCTCTGGCAGCGCACTTCCCATAATCCGGTCCGTATGCTGTTGGAGGTACACCCCGAGCGTCTCCAGGCGGCCTCGGTGGATTCCTCCTTCCTCGAGTTGTACGACCGGGTCGTGGCCACATTCGACGCCTATATGTCCTCCGCCGATACCTGGTTCAATCAGCAATACCCGGACCGGTCTCAGAATTTGGTCGCTTACTTCTGCGCGGAGTTCGCCGTGCACACCTCGGTTCCCATCTACTCGGGTGGTCTGGGTCTGCTGGCCGGCGACACCTGTAAGGAGGCCAGTGACCTGGGTGTGCCCTTTGTGGCCGTCGGCGCTCTTTATCCAGAGGGTTACTTCCGTCAGCAGGTCAAGGCCGACGGCACCCAGGAGGTTTACTACGAGCGCATCCAGACGCATCTGACGCCGCTGCTTCCGGTGAACAACGACGACGGCTCCCGGCTTTTGGTGACGGTCCCCTTGGACGGACGCAATCTGTTTGTGGCTGTCTGGCGCGTCCAAGTCGGACGTGTTCCGATCTATTTGATCGACACGGATATCCCCGAGAACGAGCCCTGGGACCGGGACCTCGTCGCTCGTCTCTATGGAGGCGACAACGAGGTGCGCCTTCGGCAGGAAATCGTCTTGGGTATCGGTGGGGTCAAAGTCCTCCGGGCACTCGGTTACGACCCCGCGGTTATCCACCTCAACGAAGGGCACGCCGCCTTTGCGGCGTTGGAGTTGATACGGGAGAGTCGGGCATCGGGCCGGAGTTTCCAGGAGGCTCTGGAATCGACCCGCCGCAGACTGGTCTTCACCACCCATACGCCGGTGAAGGCAGGGCACGACGAGTTCCCCTTTTTCATGATGGAAGAGCACTTCCGCCATTACTGGGAAGAGATCGAGGTTTCCCGGGAGGAGGTACTGGGGCTGGGAGCCCCCGCCGGCAGCGAGAGTTTCAGTATGACCGTGCTGGCCCTACGCGCGGCTAGCAAGGTCAATGGGGTGAGTCGCCGTCACGGCGAGGTCTCCCGGGAGATGTGGCACTTCCTGTACCCGGATCGAGAGGTCGCCCAGGTTCCTATCGTATCGATCACCAATGGGGTTCACGTGCCCACTTGGCTGTCGGGAGGCATGGTGAATCTTTTCACACGTTATATCGGCGAGGAATGGAAACAATCACACGACGACCCCGCCATCTGGGACGCCGTCTTCCGAATCCCGGATGAAGAGCTCTGGCACACCCACCAACGGCTGAAAACGAAGCTCGTCAACTTCATGCGCAAGAGGGCCCGGTTGGCCTGGATGAGCCACGGCGCTTCACCGGGGCAGATCGTGGCGTCGGGAACGCTGCTCAATCCGGAGGCCCTCACCATCGGATTCGCCCGGCGTTTCGCCACCTATAAGCGGGCCGCCCTGATTCTCCAGGATCCCGAGCGCCTGAGACGTCTCCTGCTGGATCCCTGGCTTCCCGTTCAGATCATTTTCGCCGGCAAGCCCCATCCGGCCGACGAGCCGGGAAAGTACCTCCTGAGGCGGATTTACGAGGCTTGCACGTCCCCCCATTTCGGCGGACGGATCGCGTTCATCGAGAACTACAACAAGCAGGTTGCCCATTTCCTCGTTCACGGGGTCGACGTCTGGCTGAACAACCCCGAGCCGCCCAAGGAGGCCAGCGGCACCAGCGGCCAGAAGGCATCGCTTAACGGCGTTCTGAACCTGAGTGTCCTGGACGGTTGGTGGGGCGAAGGCTACAACGGGAGCAACGGCTGGGTGATCGAGGGCCAGGACGACCAGAGCGCCGCCAACTCCCTCTACGAGATCCTGGAGAAGGAGGTCGTGCCCCTGTTCTACCGTCGCGACCCGGGCGGGTTGCCCCGCGACTGGATCCAGCGCATGAAGGAGTCGATCCGTTCCACCTCGGCGCCCTTCTCAGCTCGCCGCATGATGAAGCAGTACCTGCGCGAGGTCTATTTCCCGACCGACCAAGCGGGTTGAAGGTGGATGAAGGGGCCTTCAACCTTCAACCCGGCGGGAACCGTCGCCCTCAATCACCCGGACCGTCTCCCGGGCGACGACGATCTCCTCGTTGGTGGCCACCACCAGAGCGGCGACGCTGGAATCCGGCGCGGTGATCACCGGCCCATGACCCGCGTTCCGCTCGGGATCCAGTCGAAGGCCGAGGAACCCCAGCGAGGAGAGGACCTCGGCTCTCAACCCGGCGTCATGCTGGCCGATTCCCCCCGTGAATGTGACGGCGTCGAGCCCCTCCATCAGGACAAGGTACTCGCCGATGTAGCGCTTGATGTCGTAGATGAACTTCCGTCTGGCTAAGCGGGCCCGCGGACACCCTTGGGCGATACGCTCGTTGATGTCCCTCATGTCGCCCGAGGTTCCCGACAACCCCGCCAGCCCCCCCTCGCGGGAACACTCCTCCAGCGCTTGCTCCAGGGAGATCCCCTTGCGCTTCATAATATAGGGGAGGACGAAAGGGTCCATGTCCCCGATCCGAGTTCCCTGAATCAACCCCGACTGCGGAGTGAACCCCATGGAGGTGTCGACGGCGACCCCGTTTCGATAAGCGCAAAGAGAGGATGAGCCGCCCAGGTGACAGGAGATCAGCCGATGACGGTCCGCCGGCAGGCGCAAGATCCGCAGTGTCTCGCCGGTCACGAAACGGTGGGAGGCGCCGTGGTATCCGTAGCGGCGGACGCCGAAGCGCTCGATCCACTCATAGGGGGTCCCGTAGATCTTGGCGTAGTCCGGCGCATCCGCGTGAAACCCCGGCTCAAAGACTCCCACCAGCGGAACCCCTGGGAGCAGGTCCCGAAACATATGGATCGCCTCCAGATAGGGGGGGTTGTGGGCCGGCGCCAGATCCCGGTAGTCCTCCATGGCGTCCAGCACCGCTCGATCGAGGAAGACCGAGCCGTTTCTCTCCCCGGCTTGGACGCACTTGAAGCCGACGCCGTCGATCTCGCTCAACGTGGCCAGGGGCGCACCTTCTCCCGACAGGAAGCCGAGGCAGTGGCGGACCGCCTCCCGCTGGCTTACGACCGGGAGTGTGGTCGCCTCCATCGCAGGGCGGCCGCGGATCCGATAGGTGGCCCGGGCTTCAGGTGAGCCCACCCGCTCAATGACCCCGCGGGCGATCTCCTCCTCGGTGTCCATGCCCAGCAGCTGGAACTTGAAGCTGGTCGATCCGATGTTGCAGACAATCACTTTCACGGGACTCATCCCCCAAGTCGCGAGTCCGCCGCCGCGCTCGCCTCTCGGGTGGCCAGCCCATCAGCGAGCATTGCAGAGTTTACGTCGACACCTCCCGTCCGGGGCTACCTACTACGTTGCACGGGCAAGAGGCGGCACTGCGCGAGGACACCGCCGTCCGGGCCCAGCTCCGCGGCCGGACGGTCGTCGCTCCTCAAGTTCGGCCGTGTGAACCGGGTGGTACCGGCACCGCTTACCCGTGCCGCAGTTGGTTCACCACCGCCCGGGTGATCGACTCCACCAAAAGGTTCCGGTCGACGGCGCCCGCGGGCGCCGCGCCGGCCGGATCGCCGTCGGCGCCGTTCCCCGCCGTCACACGACACGCGGGAGTCTTGCTTC